>JBAUOG010001042.1:0-2370 GCA_049579625.1 Bryobacteraceae bacterium | reverse complement strand
TCCAGCAACCGGGCAAACGGCCTATCCGTGAGCATTTCGCCCGTATATCGCCAGCGCCAATTTCCTCCCGCGCGGCCAGGCACGTTCATGCGAGCTTCCCGTCCCAGATTCAATAGATCCTGTAACGGCGCGATCGCCAACGCCGCTCGCGATGACCATGCCAAACCCATGAGTGCCGGACCAGACTCGATGGTTCGGTCATTGCTCTCATTGAGATACTTGCTCGACACGATCTCTTGCTGACTCTTGGCAAGCTCCTCGAACCACTCGCGGCTTGTAGGGTTATCGTGGGTGCCTGAGTAGACTACGGTGTTATTAACGAAGTTCTGTGGAAGGTGCGGATTGTCTTCATTCCCATCGAAGGCGAACTGCAGAACCCGGGTGCCTGGAATTTGGAACTGATCGCGAAGGCTTTCCACATCCGGAGTGATCAGACCGAGATCTTCAGCGATGAACGGCAGTCCGCCTAACTCGGCTTCGATCTTGTGGAAGAACTCGGCCCCCGGACCCGGCTCCCATGACCCTGTCTGTGCAGTGGACGACCCAGAAGGAATCTGCCAAGCCGCCGCAAACCCGCGGAAGTGATCGAGGCGAATCAAGTCCACATGCGACAAAAGCGCGCGGAAGCGGTCGATGCACCACCGGTACCCGGTCGCGCGGAGCGCCTCCCAGTTGTAAACGGGGTTACCCCACAACTGGCCCTGCGCGCTGAAGTAATCGGGAGGCACGCCCGCCACAAACGTCGGCTGGCGGCGCTCGTCCAGAAGGAAAAACTCAGGGTTGGCCCAAACGTCGCTGGAATCGGGCGAAACGAAGAACGGCAAGTCGCCAATCAGCCTCACTCCCTTCGAATGCGCGTACTCTTTTAGCTGCTCGCCTTGCCGGAATAGCAGAAACTGCGCGAACCGGACCCGGTCGATCTCATCTCTCAGTTCCCGCGCGGCCTGGGCTAGAGCACTCGGACGCCTCTGAACCAACTCCGTCGGCCATTCAATGTAATAGGCGCCGCCGTACTTGCCTTTCAGCGCCCGAAAGAGAGCGTAGTCTTCCAGCCAGGATGCTTGTCCCAAGCAAAATGCTTCATACTCAAGCAGCAGCTCGCCGCGCCTCACTCGTTGGAAACGGTTCCATGCGGTTTCGAGCAGTCTTTCCTTAAACGGGATTACCGAGGCGTAATCTACGGCCCCGGGTGCGAATTGAACGTCGCAGTCTCCTGGATCCAGCAACCCGTCGACGGTCAGCGACTGCGGACTGATGATCAGGGCACTCCCCGCAAATGAGGACAATGGCTGATACGGCGAGTTCCCATATCCAGTCGGCCCCAAGGGAAGTGCCTGCCACCATCTTTGGCCGGCATCATGAAGCCGGTCGATCCAAGTAAACGCCTCCGGTCCCAGGTCACCGATACCGTAAGGCGAGGGTAGCGACGTGACATGGAGCAACAAGCCCGATGCCCGGTACTCGGACGGAAAAGGCGGCGCCTTGAGAAGCCTCGTGCGCAGTTCTACAGCACGGGACATGGTTCCGCCTTCCAAATCTCAGCCGCATACTGGGCGATGGTGCGGTCGCTCGAAAACTTGCCGCTGCTGGCAACGTTCAAGATCGCTTTGTGCGCCCATACGCCGGAATCCGAATACAGCGCGCCAAGCCGGTCCTGCGCCTGGCAATAAGATGTCAGATCGGCCAGGTGCATGTAATAGTCGCCACCTGTTAGAAGCACATCTCGCAGCGGGTCGAAAATCCCAGGCTCGCTGCAATTGAAGTGCCCAGAAAAGATAAGATCGAGTGCTGCCTTGGTTTCCGGCTCATTCTCATAGTGCCAATACGGGCTGTACCAGCCTCTGCTGCCCTCCACCTGTTCCACAGTCAGACCGAACAGAAACAGGTTGTCTTCTCCGGCTTCCTCCGCCATCTCGATCGTCGCGCCGTCCCGCGTTCCGACCGTGAGCGCCCCGTTCATCATGAATTTCATGTTGCTGGTGCCGCTCGCCTCAAAGCCCGCCGTCGAAATCTGGTTGGAGACATCGCTCGCGGGAATCAACTTCTCCGCCAGCGAAACGTTGTATTCGGGGAGGAAGATGATGTTGATGCGGCCGCGAGTAACTGGATCGGAGTCGATCGTCTCTGCCAGGTTGTTGATGAACTTGATGATCAGCTTCGCCAAATGATACGCTGGGGCCGCTTTGCCGGCAAAGAAGTATGTGCGTGGAACCGCCTCCAGGTTCGGGTTGTTGCGCAGCCGGTTGTACTCGACGACAATCCGCAGCGCGTTCAGCAATTGTCTCTTATATTCGTGAATCCGCTTTACCTGGCAGTCGAACACCGTTTGCGGGTCCACGATTTGCCCCGATGTAGCCTTGAGCCAGTTCG
>JBAUOG010001041.1:0-23452 GCA_049579625.1 Bryobacteraceae bacterium | reverse complement strand
ACACCATGATGATCAGCGCGACGGTGACGACGACCCAGCGATGAGCCATCGACCAGCGCAACATGGCGCTGTAGGGACGATCGACCGCGCGGAACATGACCGAGTCCTTGGTGGAACCGTGCTTCTTGATGCGCAAGAAGCGGGAGCAGAGCATGGGCGTCAGCGTGAAGCTAACTAGCAATGAAACCATGATGGCGAATGCGGCGGTGAAGCCGAAACTCGACATGAACTTGCCGACAATCCCCTGCATCATCGCGACTGGAATGAAGATGATGACCAGACTGAGAGTAGTGGCCATCACGGCGAGACCAATCTCTTTAGTACCTGAGATGGCAGCTTGATAGGGCGTGAGACCCTTCTCTTCCGCGTTGCGATAGATATTCTCCAGAACGACGATGGCGTCGTCAATGACAATGCCGACCATCAGCACCAGCGCCAGCATGGTCATCTGATTCAACGTGAAGCCCATGTACGCCATCAGCGTATAAGTCGAAATGATGGAAGTCGGGATAGCGACGGCGGCGATGAGTGTCGAGCGCCAATCGCGCAGAAAGACAAAGACGATGACGGAGGCGAAGATGCCTCCCAGAACCAAGTGCTCCTGTACAGCGTGAAACGATTCGGAGATAAAGCCGCTCTGATCGCGCGTGTAGGTTATCTGGAGATCAGGCGGAAGGGATTGTTTGAGCACCGCGATTCGGTCCTTGAGAGCCTTGATGACTTCCAGAGTGTTCGTGCCAGCCTGCTTGCGGACCTCCAGCAGCACCGCGGCCTTGCCGTCGAGCCGCGCCTCGCTGCGTGGTTCCTCATAACCATCGACGACATAGCCGATGTCGCTGACGCGGATGGGGCGACCGCCCACATTCGCGACGATGATGCGGCTGAAATCGTCCGGATGCTCCACCCGGCCCAGCGTGCGCAGCGATACCTCGCGATTGCCCTGATCGATGCGGCCGCCGGGGATCTCCACATTCTGTTGGGCCAGCGTTTGGCGGACCTGTTCGATGTTCAGGTTGTAGGAGTAGAGCTTCTCTCCGTCGATCCAGACCTGTATCTGCCGCTTGCGTTCTCCGACGAAGCGAACCTGTCCGACGCCATTGATGGATTCGATGTTCTTCTTGATGCGATCGTCAACCAGCTTGGTGGTTTCGCGAAGATCGCGCGGCGAAGCGACCACGATATTGATGATGGGTGAAGCGTCGGTTGCCAGCTTGTCTATGACCGGCGCGTCAGCGTCTTTAGGCAACTGGCTCAGAATCGTCGAAATCTTGTCACGGACTTCCTGCGCGGCGACGTCCGGGTCCTTCTCGAGAACGAATTGGATAAAGACCTGCGAGATGCCCTCTGAAGAGACAGACCGAAGGTCGTCGATTCCGCTGATGGTGTTGACGGCTTCTTCGATGCGCTTGCTGACTTGCGTTTCCACTTCTTCGGGCGAAGCGCCGCGAATCGTGGTGGTGATCGTGACCGTAGGAAAGTCGATTTTCGGGAACAGATCCACACCCAGGCGGGTGTAGGACGCGATGCCCAGAACCAGCAACATCATGACCAACATGGTTGCGAAGACCGGCCGCTTGATGCAGATTTCAGCAAGTTTCTGCATAGGCTAACTCCTTCCGGCGGACACAGGCGTGCCGTCGATCAGCATAGAGAGATTGCTCACCGCGACCGTCTCACCGGGACGTATCAGATCAGTCGGAACCTCAATCCAGCCGTCCATCTTGTTGGGAGAAGTGAGGCGCACTTCGCGGGCCTTGCCGTCGCGCACCACGAAAACCTTAGTGAGGCCAGCCAGTGTAAACAATGCTTGCTCGGGCACCACCGTGACTTCGGTTCCAACCTGGGTGACGAGCCGTACTCCTACGAACATGCCAGGACGGAGACGCGCATCCGAGCCGTCGATCCGCGCTTCCACCATCAGCGAACGCGACTTGGGATCGAGCGATGGATTCAACTCGCGAACCGTGGCCTTGAAGGTAATGCCAGGGGCGGCATCGGTGGAGAAGACGAGCGTTGATCCTGGCTTCACCAAGCCGCTCACCGCTTCCGGGAGTTCCGCGCGCAGACGGAGAGGATTGGTCTTGACCAAGGTCAGGATGGTTGTGTTTTCTTTGGTGTATTGTCCAGGCGAGACGTTCTTCTCTGAGACAACCGCATCGAAGGGCGCTTTCAGGCTGCAGTCGTTGATGCGTTTCTGTTGAAGCCCAACCTCGGCCTTCAATCCGGCGATGTTAGCCCATTGAGTACGCATCATATCGAGGGACGCTTCGAGCGCCGCTTCGCGCGCATGCAACGCTTTCTCCAATTCCGTGAAACGCTCCTGGGAGATATCTCCGGTCTTGACTAGTTTGGCCGCGCTCTCATACTTGAACCGGGCATCCTCCATCTGTGCGCGCGCCTGACGGATTGCCGCTGTATCGGTGGGAGCTCCGTCCGAATTCGGATCCAGTCCGAGTTGCGCCCGAGCCTGGGCCAAAGCGGCCTTCGATCGCTCCAGTTGCAGCCGGTATTCGGTGCTGTCGAGTTGAGCGACAACCTGGCCTTTCTTCACGGGTTGACCGAAGTCGACATAGATGGCCTCCACTCGGCCTGCCACTTCGGAACTGAGGGCAACACTTTCGTCAGCCAGCAAAGAACCGGTCACTGAGATGGACCGGTCCACCTTGCGCGATTCCACAGGCGCTGTCCTCACCGCGATCACGGCCGGCGCAGCCGGTTGCGGCTGGGTGTCCGATTTCTGTTTTTGGGAGCACCCGAACAAAAACAGGCATGCGAAGAACACAACCGGCAGTGAAACGCGGCGCATCAGGCCCTCACTCCATTGAGAAAGATGGAAACGACCTCGCTGAGGTAGACTTCTTTCGGCGGTAAATCCTCCGTCTTGAACTGGCAGGTGATCCGCCACATCGAATAGTCGCTCAGGCCTCCACAGAAGTGCTTGGCGGCAACCGTCGGATTAACGTTGCGGAAGTGGCTGGCGTCGATTCGTCGTCGAATGTATCCAGCGATCAGCTCCAGGAATTTGCAGCTCATCCGAGTGAAAAACAATTCAGCCAGCTCGTGTTTTTCAAGAGCGCTGAAGAATAGCAGGCGGATGAAGGCGGGGTTTTGCTCATGGAAGTTGATGAGTATTTCTCCGACCCTCGTAAAGTACGCGACGTCGTCGCCGGCTTCGGAAAGCTCCGCTAATTCCTCGCCGAGAGTATCCGCCTCACGCAGCGAAACCGTATCGATGATGGCCGTATACAGGTCGCGCTTCGTGGCGAAATGCTGGTAGATGGTCGGCTCGCTCACGCCGCAGGCGGCGGCGAGCTCGCGGGTGGTCGTGCCCCGAAAGCCATCCTGCGAGAAGAGCTCCATTGCGGTCTGGATAATCGCTTCGCGGCGCTCTTCAGCCGTCAGTCGGGAACTGGTCTGGGGTTGGGGCATTTTGGACCGAAGCTAGCAAACACTAAGCTAGCATGTACTAAGTTAGCATGTGCTAACACGACGGTCTTAGACAGGAGGAGCCCAGAGCACTATCTACCCGGGTTACGGGAGTAGGGGAGCGACGAGTACCGAGGCAAGCGAGGGCAGGGTCAGGACACCTTGCTGAGTACGACGACCGCGTTCAAGCCACCGAAAGCGAAGGAGTTCGACATCGCCACCTGGATGGGAGCGCAACGGGCATGGTTGGGAACGACGTCCAGAGCGCAGGCTGGGTCGGCAACGACGAAGTTCGCGGTGGGGGGGATCAGCCCATGGAGAAGAGCGAGCAGCGAGACCACCGCTTCCAGAGCGCCGGCAGCGCCGAGAGTATGGCCGTGCATGGACTTGGTGGAGCTTACGAGCAACTTTTCCGCATGCTTCTTGAACAGACCACGGATCGCTTCGGTCTCGGTTGAATCGTTGATGGGTGTGCCGGTTCCATGAGCATTCACATAGTCGATGTCTTCCGGCGCGAGTCCGGCGTCCTCTAACGCCAGGCGCATCGCTCGATGAGGGCCCTCGTGGGTAGGTTGGGTCAGATGGTGGGCATCGGAGCTCATGCCGAAACCGCGGATTTCGCCGAGAATCCGTGCGCCTCGGGCAACGGCATGCTCCCAGTTCTCCAGGACAAGCATGGCGCCGCCTTCACCCAGGATCAGGCCGCGGCGGCCCAGCGAGAAAGGGCGGCAGGTATCGATGGAGACGACTCGCATCGCTTCCCACGCGCGCAGCAAACCTTCCGCAAATACGGCTTCGCTTCCGCCGGCGATGGCGGCGGTGACTGCACCGCTCCGCACCATCCAGAATGCCTGCCCGAGGGCGTGATTCGAGGAAGAACATGCGGTGGAAATCGTGTAGGTAGGGCCGACGATGCCGAATTCAAGCGAGATGCGGCTAGCTCCGGCATTTGACATCGTGCGGGGAATGGTAAGGGGAGCGATGCGCGGGTTGTTTTCGCGGTACAGGCGAATGTAGCCCTCTTCTTCGGCGAACTGCCCGCCCACGCTGGTGCCGGTGATGATGGCGGTCTTTTCTTTCAGCTTGCTGTGGAAGTTGAGTCCGCTTTGAGCAACTGCCTCACGGGCAGCTACTGCGGCGAACTGGGCAAAGCGCTCGATCATGCCCAGTTCCTTTTCCGTGAAATGGTCCAGGCCATGGTAGTCGTAGGCAACCGCGCCCTGCTGGAACTTATAAGGAGGATTGCCGGGATTACGGAGAGGCTCGATGGCCGGCACTCCGTGAGAGAGTTTCTCCCAGCACTGTTCTACCGTGTTTCCGAGGGCACAGACCGCACCCATTCCTGTGACTGCTACCCGATGCATTACTTAAGTAGGCGAACCAGCCTCGTCCTTCTTGGCCAGGAGTTCGCGGACGCCATTCACTGTATCTTGAATCGACCTGAGATTCTGCATGGCGTCGTCCGGAATGCTGATCTTGAATTCGCTTTCGAGCGCAAACACAATGTTTATCCCGTCGAGAGAGTCAATTTTAAGTTGCTCAAAGGTGCTATCGATAGAGATCGATTCAACCGGGATGTGCTGTGTTGCAGCAATGACCCGCATCACATGGGCGGCCAGCTCGTCATTGGTGGAGGCTTCAGACATACAGTAAGTGATTCGCTCTATCATACCCTCACGCCTCGTGATTGGCTGATCGGAACGTGGCATTGGGACGCCAAGATGTTGCCCCACAGGGCGAGGAAAGGGAAAAAAAGGCCAAGGCACGCGATGGCGCCCTGGCCGAGTTACTGGTGCGATTCGGAGGGATCGCGCCAGGTCTGTGGAGGAAACCTCAGGAAAGCAGGCCGCCGTGCCCCAATCCGCCCACTTCCCAGGCTGAGACTCTGTACCGGGCGAGCATCGGAGGTAGCAACAAATCGACCACGTTGGGCTTCACCGAGCGGAAACAACAAGGAGCGGACAGGATGGGCGTGTCGCCCTGGTAGCCCAGCAACAGCAGGGTGCCGGGATCCACAGGCGCCAGGAATCTCTCGAGCTTGGCGCCGACTCTGACCAAGGCGCGTCCGACGACGTCTTCCGGGCCCGCCGGTGTGGTGCTGGACGCAACCAGCACGGCCGCCGGACGGCTGCGCAGCAGGTGGTGGAGGGCGCGAACAACCTGTTCCTCTTCCTCGACCGAAGCGATCGAATAACCGAGCTGCGCTTTCAGGCCATCGAGCCGGGACCTTACTGCGCTTTCGAACATCAGGCGCGCCCGCTCTCCTTGGACCGGGTCAGTATAGAGGACGTTGACCCTGGCATCGCGAATAGGGCGTGCCTGGAGGATCGGCCCGCGGTCAGTCAAGAGCTTGAGAATAGCGTCGAGGTGGCCCCGCGACACCGCAAATGGCGCGCTCTTGACAGTCGCCATACGGTCGTCCTTGGACACGTAACGGAAGTTGCTGGAGGTGGCTATCACCACGCCGGTGGTGCGGTTTATCTCTTTCAGAAGGTCTTCGTCGACTAACGAACAGCAGGGTTCTGTCGCGAGCACGTTCGCTCGGCCGCCGGCGGCAATCTTTATCTGAGCCGACCCACAGCACATGGCATTGGCAACGGCAAAAACCGCATCGTCTTCACCCACCTCGCCGTCTTCGAGCTCGGTTACCCAGACCTCACTCATGCCCTCGGTTGCGAGCATGCGAACGTCTTCAGCGTTGAGAAGGTGTCCCTTTCCAAGAATCTTGCGCCCTCCTGGGCGGAAAATCGAACAGCACAACATTCGTCCGGCAGACTCGTTCACATCGACGGTAAGAGTTCGCATTTCTCCCCTGGTACTTCGAGTACGTTCTAGTACTACTACCAGTAGGTGTTAACACATCCATGCAAGGAAAAGCTAGAAAAAACTGCTACTTAACGTAAGAATTACCGTTAACTAGGGAGAGCCCTAGGGGAAACTCACGGTTTAATGCCTATGTAAAGCGCTTTCATTCACATTAATCGGTCGCAATTGGATCAATTCAGACGAATGGGGGGCGACCTCTAGAATGAATCGGTCCAATTCGTTGAGGGGCTTGAGTCTCTTCAAAACGGCAATCTCATCGCAATTCTGGAACTTTGGGCAGCGTAGGCAGTCTTTCCAAGCTTTCAGAGGCAATTCGCCGCGTTCGATCTCCTGAAACCCGAGTTTCCCGAAGAACTCCGGGACGTACGTGAAAGCGAAGATGGACTCGAGCTCGTTGTAGCGGGCTTCTTCGTCCAACGCCTCGACGATCGCCCTTCCAACTCCCCGGCCCTTGAGGTCTCGGTTGACTGCCAACGAGCGAATCTCCGCAGTGGTTGGCGTATAGAAGTGAAGCGCGCCGCAGCCCAACAGATCGTTACCCTCATAGGCGACGGAGAAATCGCGAATGTGCTCGGACATGTCGAATTCGGTGCGAGACAACATGATGCCATCCGCGGCATACGAGTTGATCAGGGCGAGGATTGGGCGGATGTCGCGAATAGCAGCCTTGCGGACCGCTATGGCGCTAGTGGTTGTCATCGAGCTTGCCTGCTAACTACTTTCGTTCCGCAGCCTGTCGCGGCAAAGGGAGAGTCGGCCAATAGGCGCGCACAGATCTCCGGCTCCCGACCGGGCCCGACCCAAACCTCGGCGACGCCGGCTTTCAGTGCTGCTTGAGCCGCCTCCAACTTGGCTTGCATCCCTCCTCGAGCAACTCCCGAAGCCACCAGGTGACGGCAGTCCTCCGCGGTCAACAGCGATATCACCTCACCGCCTGCGCCTTTCACGCCGGGCACGTCGGTAAGAAACAAGAGACGGTCAGCCAACAGTCCGGCCGCGCAGGAAACGGCCATCTGGTCAGCGTTGACGTTGTAGATATTCCCGTGTTCGTCCCCGGCTATACAAGCAATCACAGGAGTATAGCCGCCCTCCAACAAAAGACGTAGGAGTCTGCCGTCCGTTTTCTGCGGTTGGCCGACGAAGCCGAGATCCGGATCGAGTTGGCTCGCCAGGGTTAGCGGTCCGTCCAGGCCGGAAAGCCCTACCGCGCGAACCCCTTGCGCAACCAGCGCAGTCACCAATTGCTTGTTCACGGTCCCGGCAATGACTTTCGTGACTGCGTCGATGACATCCGCGTCGGAAACCCGCAATCCTCCGAGGAACCGGCTTTTGACGCCGCGCGCATCGAGAAAAAGCGTAACCTGCTTGCCGCCGCCATGCACGACGACCAGTTCGTGATCGCGCCTGACCTCGGCCAACTGCCGGGCGATACCGTTGCGCGCGGCTGCATCCTCGAGCAATGTCCCGCCCAGCTTTACCAGAACCTTCACAGCAGGCCTTCCGTCTCGTCAAAGCCCAGCAAAAGGTTCAGGTTCTGGAGAGCCTGGCCGGCTGCTCCCTTCACCAGGTTGTCGATGACCGAGACAATGACGGCGCGGTGGCTGGCGGCATCATAAACGAATCCAATGTCGCAGAAGTTGGTGTGCAGGGAGGCATGCAGGTCAGGTAGTTTGCCCGGCGCATACAGCCGGACAAACGGCTCATCCGCATAGCGCTCTTCGTAGATCGTGAGCAGATCGACGGCTTTCTCAATGCGCTGGGTGCGCAGATAAATCGTCTCCAGGATGCCGCGTTCCACTGGCAGGAGCTGCGCGGTAAAGGTGAATTCGCGCTCGCCCAAGCCGGAATTCTGAAGTACTTCAGGAACGTGCCGGTGACGGATCACAGAATAAGCGCTAAAGTTATCCGCGACTTCACAGAAACTAGTCTTCAGGCTTGGCCTTCTCCCGGCTCCGCTAACTCCCGACTTGGCGTCGCAGATGACTCCGCGGGTCCTGTCGATCACTTCGGCATCCACCAGCGGGCGTATGGCAAGATTGGCGGCGGTCGGATAACAGCCAGGATTGGCTATAAGACTAGCCCCTGAAATCTGCTCCCGATTGAACTCTGGCAGGCCGTAAACTGCATCTGTCAATAATTGAGGCGCGGTGTGGGGCTCCGGATACCACTGCGAAAAAGTCTCCACGTCCCGAAGGCGGAATGCGCCGCTAAGATCAATGACCTTGATCCCTGCGTCAAGGAGGCCGGGCGCCAAATCCATGGACACTTCCGGGGGCGTAGCCAGGAATACAACGCTCAGACCTTCGCCATTCGCCGCCTCAGCTGTGGCAGGTATGGTCTTGGGCAGCTTTCGGCCGAGCGGATGAACGCCCTTTTCCGATTCCGAGCGGTGCTCCAGAAGATAAGGATCTACGCCGGGGTGGCGGTTGAGGAGCCGGAGCAACTCTGCGCCACTGTATCCCCGAAAACCGACCACACCAACGTTGTGTGGTGTTGAGTATTTATTCACAGCAATGAATAATTATACTAAATCTGGGCGCTGGCTCCTAAAGTGCCTAAAGTTGTTCGGCGGCAGATCGTTCCGCGAGATCGCCAATCACCGGAATATGGGTTGGCTCGCTGCGGCTGGCCTTGATCAACAAATACACCCAGGTGATGAACATTCCCAACTTGATCAGCTTCAACGCCAGTGTGTGAAAGCCAATCACTCCGAACATAAACATCGGAGCGGCGGCCGAGACGATCAGCCAAGCTATGAACAGATACAGCGACTGGAAGGCATCAAAACGAACGCGCCGGTTGGTACGGTATTTCTGAGTCGCGAGGAAAATGATGGCCGGAATCACGCCGAACACCGGAATGTAGCAGAGCACGGCGGCGGTGCGATCCGTCATGCCGTGGAGGAAGTCCTGATATTGCGGCGAAGGGTGGTGAGACTGCGCGGTGCCACAGTTGTAGCAAAACGCCGCCGTGGCGTCCACCTTAGCTCCACAATTCGTACAGAACGGCACGCCCTTATCCTCTCATCTCACTAGCGGCAAGCCCGCCGCGGATGCGTTAGGTAGCAGCAATTGCATGCGCCTCCGCAGACAGCCTCTATTTAGTTTTACGCGAAAACGCGCAATTCGTTCCACCATTCAAGAGGTGGAGCGGGCGAAACGTCCGGCGGAGCCGATTCCCCGGCTCCCCGCCGGCGTCCTTGTGAGACACGCACAACGCACTCGGGCGCCACGGCTAACTCCCGTAGAGTTTCCTCTTTGTTTGACGCCGCGGCCCGGCTTCGTGCGCTTTCAACTAGTCTTGCGGAAATACGCGATTTGTATTGTAGCCACTACCGGGATCCTGATCCAGTTCAGGAGGCACCTTGAGAGGGGTACCGATGGTTGGATTTGGATCCGGCTTTGGCATCGTCGCCGACAGATTGGCCCGATGCAACGCAACGGCATCTTTAAGAAGAGGCGCCGTAATGGATTGCGGACCTGTTTTTTTGTACTTCATACCGATACGCTAGCAGCGCTCACAACTCTTGCTGACGACTCTGCAGGTCTCCCCGCCAAACGTCACGCCGTAAGTGAGTGTAAAACCGAATACTTGTTACCATCAATGGCATAATCAAAAAATTCGCAGCGCTTGTGACCGGAGTTCCTCACAGCATGACAAAAGTCTGTTTACTCGTGATCTTATCTTTTGCGTGGGCGGGTTTGATGAGCGCCGAAGTGCCGAGCGCCGTCGCCATCAAAGACGCGCGCGTCGTGACGGTCAGTGGTGCTGATCTACCCAAGGCCACCGTGCTGCTTCGGAACGGCCTGATCCAGGATGTCGGACCGAACCTTACAATACCTGCCGACGCCTGGGTGATTGACGGCACGTCGTTGACAGTCTACCCGGGCTTTATCGATGGCCTCAGCACGTGGGGTATTCCGGAGCTGGCGACACCCGCACCGGCAGCTACACGCACTGCAGCGCAGAGCCCTGCCCCGAACCCCGCCCCTGCGGCGCAGGCGCCGCGAGCCCACGGCCCAGACGACCGTCCCCAGACCTACAGCTACGAGCGTGCCGCCGACATGATCAAACCGACCGACCGCCGTCTGGAGGCTGCCCGCTCGGCCGGCTTCACCAGCTCCGCGACATTCCCGAATCGCGGCATTATCGCAGGCTTGGGGGCCATGGTGAACCTGGCCGGCGATCGGGGGGCAGAGATGGTGGTCGCGCAGCCGATCGGCGAGCAGATCATCCTGCGCACCGCTGGTTTCCGGGCGGGTTTTCCCAACTCATTGATGGGCGTGCTCGCATACGTGCGCCAAGTCTATCTTGATTCCGAGCAGTACAAGCAAGCTAAACTGATTTACGCCTCGCGGGTGAGCGGGCAGGGACGCCCGGCTTACGATCACTACCTGGAAGGACTGGCAGAGGCTCCGCGTATTCTGCTACCGGCCTCGGAGGCGCAGCAGATCGACCGTATCATCGCGTTCTCGGCCGAACTGAAGCAGCCTACTGTTCTGTATGGATTGCACGAAGCATTCAGGCGAATCCCCGAGATTAAGCAATCGAATCTGCCAGTGCTGGTCAGTCTGAAATGGCCCGAGAAGCCGAGGGAGGCGAATCCCGCGGATGTACCCAGTCTGCGGGAACTCGAATTGCGAGCCAATGCCCCCTCGGTGCCAGGGCTTCTGGCAAGGGCAGGCGTGAAGTTTGCGCTTTACTCCGACACCGTGGATCAAGCTGCCGATCTCAAGAAGGCGATCAAGAAAGCTATTGACGCCGGCTTGTCTCGAGCTGACGCCATCCGCGCATTGACCTTGAATACCGCGGAAATCTATGGTCTTTCCGACCGGTTGGGGAGCATCGACAAAGGGAAGATCGCCAACCTGGTGGTGATGAAGGGCGAAGCCTTCGAAGACAAAACAACCGTGGAGTACGTGTTCGTGGATGGCAAGCTATTCGAGCCTTCCAAAGAAACGCCGGCATCCCTCCCGGCGGGAACACCAAAGCGGCCCGAGAGCGATGGGCATCGTGATGAAGCGGATGTCATCGGCGACGGAGGCCAGAACTGATGCGAATTCCTTTCTTACTTGGCGCCGCGCCGTGCGGCCTGCGCGCTCCTGTGTCGCTTTCTCTTCTGCTGCTGGTGGGGCTTGCGGCCTCGGCGCCGGCGCAAAGCATCCTAATCAAGAACGCCACAGTGCTGACGGTGGCAAAGGGCACGATTCAAAACGGAAGCGTACTGATTCAGAACGGTAAGATTGCCGCTGCCGGCAAGAATATCAGCGCGCCCGCGGGTGCAACCGTCGTGGATGCAACCGGGAAGTTCCTGATGCCTGGCCTCATTGACTGCCACTCACACACGGCGGTTGAAGGCAGCGTCAACGAGGGCAGCGTTTCCGACTCGTCCATGGTCAACATCGTGGACGTGATCAACCCCTACGACATCAATATCTATCGGGCCTTGGCAGGTGGCCTCACGGTCTCCAACGTTTTACACGGAAGCGCGAACGCTATTGGCGGGCAAACGGTGGTGATCAAACTCCGCTGGGGGAAGACGGCGAAAGAACTCATCTTTGAGGGAGCCAAGCCTGGCATCAAGTTTGCGCTCGGGGAGAATCCCAAAAGGCAGGGTTATCCGCCTGACTTCTTTTCGGGTGGGGCGGCTCAGGAACGGCGGTATCCGGGGACACGCCTCGGCGTCGAAGACGAAATTCGGGAGGACTTCGTACAGGCCAAGATCTATCAGGCGCAATGGCGGACCTATAACGAACGCGTGGCGCGTGGCGAGCACCCCATTCCTCCTAAGCGGGACCTGCGGCTGGAACCGCTGGTCGAGGTGCTGGAAGGGAAGCGATACGTGCATGCGCACTCCTACCGGGCCGACGAAATTCTGGCGTTGATCCGAACCGCCGATGAGATGGGATTCAAAATTCGCACCTTCCAGCACGTTCTGGAAGGCTACAAAGTGGCGGACGAGATCGCTGCACACGGCGCCGGTGCTTCCACATTCAGCGATTGGTACGGGTACAAGTTCGAGGTGATTGACGCCATTCCGTACAACGCCGCCATCATGACCAGGAAAGGCGTGGTCGTCTCACTGAACTCGGACTCCGACGAGTTACAGCGCCATTTGAACACCGAGGCTGCGAAGACCATGCGCTATGGCGGGCTCACTGAAGATCAGGCCCTTGCGCTGGTGACGCTTAATCCGGCTAAACAACTTGGCATCGATGACAAAGTGGGATCCATTGAAGTCGGCAAGTCGGCTGACCTGGTGCTGTTCGATCTCCACCCTCTCTCGAACTATGCCAAGGTGCTGAAAGTGTGGATCGATGGCCAACAGTATTTCGATCGAGACCAGGACCTGGCTCAACGCGACCAGAAAGCGAAGCTCAAGCAGGAACTGATGGACAAGGAAAAGGCAGCCGAAGAAGCGGCTAAGCCGAAGGGAGGCGGTAAAGGCGGGACCAATCCGCAAGACAAGCCGTCTGAGAGCAAGCCGCCGGCCATTGCGGACGCGAGCGGGGGGATGGGACGCTAATGCGAAATCACAGGCTGGCTGCGTTTGTGATGGCTTTCGGATTGGCCGCGCATGTCCCGGCTGCCGACAGTGGCTCGATATTGATCAGAAATGTGACCATCCATCCGGTGACCTCGCCTGAAATCCAGGGCAGTTCGCTATTGATTGTGGATGGCAAGATTGCGGAAATCGGACCGAAGATCTCACTGAAGAGCGCCGCGACGGTGGTTGATGGGCACGGCCTGCATCTCTATCCGGGAATGATCAACGGCGCCGCAACGGTCGGCCTGGTGGAAATCTCTTCGGTTCGGGACACGGTCGACCTGGACGAAATTGGGCTGTTTAATCCGCAGTTGAAGGCGGAAGTCGCGTTCAACCCATCTAGCGATCACATCCCCATCGTGCGTGCTTCCGGCATCACCGCCGTGCTGAGCCTGCCTTCCTCCGGAAGTGGCATAGGCCTGCCCGGTGAAGGAAGCGCCATTATTACCGGGCAGGCCTCCCTGATGCACATGGAAGGTTGGACCTGGGAACAGATGCTGCTGAAGCGCGGAGTGGCGCTGGACATGATCTTCCCGGAGATACGAACGCCGTCCCCGATGGTGCGGGCTTTCCTCGGAACACAGCCCCGGCCGTTTGCGGAGATTGAGAAAGAGTACCGCCAGAAGCTCGAACAGATGAGCAAATTCTTCGAGGATGCCCGCCGCTACGCCAAGGCGAAAGCGGCCAGTGGCGCGGACTTCAAGACCGATCTGAAATTGGAAGCGATGATTCCAGTCATCGACGGTAAGCGGCCGATCTTCATCCGTGCCGAAAAAGAACGCGCGATTAAGGATGCCATTCAGTTCGCGGAGCGTGAGAAGGTGAAGATCATCATCGCGGATCCGCATGAACTCGGCAGCACCGCCGCGCTTCTCAAGCAGCACAATATCCCCGTGGTTCTAGGCAAGGTTCTTTCGCTGCCGCTGAACGAGGATGACCCGTACGACGCACAATACGCGCTGCCCGCCCAACTCTACAAAGCCGGCGTGAAGTTTTGCTTCGGCACCTTTGACACGGAGTTTGCGCGAAATGTACCGTTTGAAGCCGCAGCCGCCGTGGGGTTCGGCTTACCGAAAGACGAGGCTCTTAAGGGCGTCACGATCAACGCCGCGGAGATCTTTGGTGTCGCCGACAAGGTGGGCTCGATCGATAAGGGGAAACTTGCTGATTTGATCCTGACCGATGGCGATCCGCTGGAGGCAAAGACCAACATCAAGGGGATGTTCATCGAGGGGAAGGCTGTAAGCCTCGAATCACGGCAGACGCGGTTGTATGAGAAGTGGATGGCAAGGCCGTAGAGCCATCGCGCGACCTCATCCGCCGCTCTAGAAGCGCCTCCTCTTCAGCACCCACAGTCCGCCGACGAATGCTACCAACGCACCGAATGTCAGCCAGAGTGCGACTTTGAACGCCGTCTCATTGGCAAAGGTGTAGTGGCTGAAGATGAAGCCCTTTACCATCAAGAAGAGCACGACCGCCGTCCAGACCGGGAACAGATACCTGAAAATCCCCGTTGCAGCCAGCAGCGTGCAAACCAAGCCAACAATGGCGAGGGTGATGACGCCCCGATTCATGTTCTCGTCTGTGAAGGGCAACATGCCGAGCTTGGGGACGGTGTGACTAGCGTTGGCAATGAGGCCGACTCCCAGCAGGAACAGACACAGGATCAGGTTGAAAAGGTAGCTATAGAGGCGCAGCACGAAACCGAATACCGTCAATGGATCTCCTTATGAGCGCAAAGGCGCGAGCCGCGGCGCCGAACGAAAAAGCACTCGTCGTAATCATTCGCGAGCAAGCTAGCTTTCACTACGAGAACCCCGTATTGTAACAATCACAGAATCCTCTTTCCCATGGCTGACGTCACTAGTTCCACTCCCAGAAGCGCTGTTCGGTTGGCGGAGTCGAGCACCGGGTTCACTTCCACAATCTCCATGGAAACCAGATGTCCGGAATCGCTGATGGTCTCCATGGCAAGATGCGCTTCGCGGTAGGTCATGCCGCCGCGAACTGGTGTGCCCACCCCAGGGGCCTCATCGGGGTCCACCGAGTCCATGTCAAGCGACAAGTGAATGCCGGCAGTGCCTTGTCCGGCAATCTCAATCGCGCGCTCCATGACCGACCGGAGGCCGCGCTCGTCAATGTCGCGCATGGTGAAGACGGTGACGCCTGATTTGCGGACCTTTTCGGCCTCCCGGGCATCCACGTCGCGAATGCCGATCAGCACAACGTTGCGCGGTTCTACTTTGGGGGCGAAATCGAGAATCCCGGTCAGTTCGGTCGGGCCGACGCCTATGCAACATGCCAGCGGCATCCCATGAACGTTGCCACTGGGGCTCGTTTCCGGCGTATTCATGTCGGCATGTGCGTCTACCCAGATAAGGCCGATCTTCTCGCCGCGCTGATTGAAGGACGCCGCCACGCCTGCTACGGTGCCAACCGCTACCGAGTGATCGCCACCCAGCACAAGTGGAAACTGCTTTGCCTCCATGCCGGAATTAACAAGCTGCGCCAGTTTCGTGCAAGTCTTGGCAATCTGTGGCAGGTAACGGGCGTTGTCGGGCCCGGTGGGCACGCTTTCCTGCTGGGCGACGGAAACATTTCCCAGATCTTCCACGGTGTAGCCGAGCGAACTCAGTTTGGCATTCAATCCGGCCAGGCGTAAGGCGGAGGGGCCCATGTCAACTCCGCGCCGGCCGGCGCCGAGATCAAGCGGCGCTCCAATAATCGCGATGGTTGACTGCTGCATGGTTTACGTGAACCTGCCTTTCTTCAAACAGAGAAGAAAATCGTTGCTCGTAAGCGGGAAACTTCAAGGACGCGTGCGATACAGCATCCGGGGATAGGGAATCGTCTCGCGGACATGCTCTAATCCGCACATCCACGCCACGAATCGTTCAACACCCATCCCGAAGCCCGCATGGGGAACCGTTCCAAAGCGCCGCAGATCGAGGTACCACTCGAAGGCTTCACGTGGAAGCTTGTACTCAGCCAATCTCTTTTCGAGCAGCGCCAGATCGTGGATGCGCTGGCCACCTCCCACAATCTCGCCGTAGCCCTCCGGCGCAATGACATCCACGCCTAATGCCAGTTCGGGCCGGTGCTCGTCCGGCTGGAAATAGAAGGCTTTGATCTCCGTCGGATAGCGGTCCACCATCACGGGCCGATCGAAGTCCTCGGTCAACAGCGTCTCGTCCGTATTGCCGAAATCCCCACCCCATTGGATTTCGCTGCCTTTCGCCTGCAGGATTTTCACCGCCTCGTCATAGCTCATGCGCGGGAAAGGTTTCTGGATCGACTCCAGCCTGGTTACATCGCGTTCGAGCGTCTTCAACTCTTCCTTGCGATTCTCCAGCACACGTCCAACGGTGTAGACAATCAGATCCTCGGCCACGTGCTTGACGTCTTCGAGATCGGCAAAAGCCATCTCCGGTTCCACCATCCAGAATTCCGTCAGATGGCGCCGCGTTTTCGATTTCTCGGCCCGAAACGTGGGGCCGAAGCAGTAGACGTTACCGAACGCCATGGCATTCGCTTCGTTATAGAGCTGGCCGGATTGTGTCAGATACACCTTCTCGTCTTCGAAGTACTCCACCTCGAAAAGAGTGGAGGTGCCTTCGCAGGCCGCCGGCGTGAAGATGGGCGTATCCACGAGCGTGAAACCATGCGAATCGAAGTAGTCGCGAATTGATTTGATGACTTCATGGCGAACTCGAATCGCCGCATGCTGCCGCCGGCTGCGTAGCCACAGATGGCGGTGATCCATCAGGAAGTCAACGCCGTGATCTTTGGGCGTAATCGGGTATGGATGCTGCTCGGAAACGTGCTGCAGGACACGCGCTCCCTCCACGTCGAGTTCGTATCCGCCAGCGGCGCGCTGCTCGGCCCGGACTTTGCCGCGTATGATGACCGAACTCTCCTGCGTGAGGCCCTTCAACGCTTCGAAGACGTTTTCAGGGAGTTGGCTCTTCACGGCAACGCACTGAATCATGCCGCTGCCATCGCGGATGATCGGGAAGACAATCTTGCCGGACTTGCGCAGGTTGTAGAGCCAGCCTGCGATTTCCACGGTCTCTCCAAGATGCCCTCCAGCATCGGCGATCCGGACTCGGACCATCGGCTGCGTACGACTGCTTACGGCGTTCGAGTCAATAGCTACATTCAGGACGGGATTGGAA
Organism: Bryobacteraceae bacterium; assembly: GCA_049579625.1. GTDB lineage: Bacteria > Acidobacteriota > Terriglobia > Bryobacterales > Bryobacteraceae > CAJCIT01. The sequence continues at coordinate 6,478 of JBAUOG010001041.1, read as the reverse complement.
TCTTCACTCATAGTTTTATTTCCCTAATTGAGCGCCAGAAGCTGGTCGGCCTTTCGCTTGGCGTACTCGATGGGATGCTCTATATCCGGTGGCTCGCGCAACTCCAGCAGGAGCGGATACTGGTTCGGCCGCGATGCCAGCATCTTCATCGAGGCCAGCCAGTCAACCGTGCCCTTACCCTCAAGTGGATAGGCGTGTAAATCGTTTTTGCCGTCGTTGTCGTGGATGTGCGTAGACCGTATCCGGTCAGCCATGGCTTCGAATTCGCTCAAAAGATTCCCAGTCATATGGGCATGGCCAATGTCAAAACAGTAGTTCATGCGGAGATGGGTGAAGCCGAGAAAGTACTGCAGCCTATGCGCCGACGCCAGATCGTTGGGCGTGTTCTCGAGCAGCACTTCGACTCCGCGTTGTCCGGCGAACAAACGAATCTCTTCGAGTGAAGAGAATGCCGCATCCATCTTTTCCTCGCTGAACTCATCGCCGCTAACGCCAAGGTGTTGCACCAGGTACCGGAAGGGAATGTGGTCGGCGATCTCCAGCGCTCGTTTGACTTCCTCCACTGCCACTCTCCGCTTGGATTTCAGCGGGTGGGAGATGTTGATCACCGATTGCGGCCCGGAACGTCCCCACACCTCGTCTGAGTACATCGGCGAATGCACGGAATGTAGCTTTAGCGCCGAATCGCGAAACCAGTAGGCCAACTCGCCGAGCTGCGCCTTGTCTTGATAATCGAGATGTTGCCGCGCGCAGAAAACCTCCACCAGCGGAAATCCGGCGTTCCAAATTCGTTCCAGCCAGATCGTGGTCAAGCGGTGATTCACCACCAGATGGGTGGATAGAGCGATTTGCATGGGACTCTTCTCAGGCGTTCTCGATTTGAACGCTCTTTACTAGTATCCAGATACCTTGCCAAACGAGCGGCTCTCGGTGCCGCCCTCGAGAACCCCATCACGAATCACGATGGCCTCGACGCGCGCCACGCCTCCCGTGGACTTCACGACATACCCCATTTTCGTGAGCGCCGCCTCGGTCTCCGGGCTAAACCCTTTCTGCAGATAAAGCACGTCGGGTTTCCACTGATGGTGGAAGCGCGGCAGATCCACCGCGTCTTGCGGGTTCATGTTGAAGTCTACGACATCGAGGATCACTTGCAGGACGCCGGTGGTGATGCGTGAACCGCCGGGTGCGCCCACCACCATGAATAGCTTCCCGTTCTTCGTCAGAATGACCGGCGTCATCGACGAGAGTGGCCGTTTACCTGCCTCGATGGAGTTGGCCTCGCCTCCCACCACCCCAAACATATTGGGCGATCCCGGCTTGGCGGAGAAGTCATCCATTTCGTTATTGAGGAGCACGCCAGTACCGGGAACGGTCACGCCGTTTCCAAAGTAGGCGTTCAACGTGTAGGTAAGCGATACCGCATTTCCTTTGTCGTCGACAACGTTGAAATGGGTTGTTTCGCTGCCTTCATGTTGTGAAAGGTGCGCCGCAACCGCAGACGGCAAACCGGGTTCAACCAGATCACTAGGGGTCGCGTGGTCTGGATCAATTGACTGGCGCCGCTTCGCGATGTAGGCCGGATCAAGCAGCGACTTGACGGGGACGTTATAAAAATCCGGATCGCCCAGATATTCACTGCGGTCGGCGTAGAACCGCCGCATGGCTTCTGCCATATAGTGCACGGTGGAGGGAGCGTCCGGCCCGGCAGCTGCATACTTCGTTCCCTCCAGCATTCCCAGCATCTGGAGCACGCCGACGCCACCCGCGCTTGGCGGAGGCGCCAAAATCAAGTGATAGCCGTCATAGTCGCCTTCGAGGGGCTTACGCTTGACAGCCTTGTAGTTCTTCAGGTCTTCGAGAGTGATAAGGCCGCCGTGTGCTGCCATTTGCTGGGCAATCTTCTTTGCGGTCTCGCCTTCGTAGAAACCGGCCGCGCCGGCCGCGGAGATTCGTTCCAGCGTCGCGGCCAGTTCAGGCTGCTTCAGGGTTTCGCCGGCCTTGTAGCCGTATCCGCCGCGGAGAAAGATCCGCATCGATTCCGGGTCTGATGCCAGTAGTTTCGCGGAGTCCTGAATTGCCGTCGCGAGCCCATCGTCCACCACAAATCCGTCGCGGGCCAGTTTGACCGCCGGCGCTAACAGATCCTGCCACTTTTTTGTGCCGAATCGCTTGTAAGCATTGGCCAATCCCATCACGGATCCGGGCACTCCGGCGGCGCGCCAGCCCACCAAGCTTTCCTTGGTGGGGTTACCGTCCGGCCCGATATACATGTTGTGGGTTGCCTTCAACGGAGCTTCTTCGCGAAAGTCCACAAACGTCGAGGTACCGTCGGCCATTCGGATAAGAGCGAATCCGCCGCCGCCAAGGTTCCCTGCCTGTGGATGTGTTACCGCCAGCGCAAAGCCGACTGCGACGGCCGCGTCAACGGCGTTGCCGCCATCTTTCAACACCGCCAAGCCAACATCGGCGGCAAGGTGCTCCTGCGCCACCACCATGCCATGTTTGGCACGAACCGGTTCCTTTGCGATGACCAGGGAAGTCACGGCCGAAAAGAGGGCAAACAGCACACAAGATTGCGTCACTTGCGAGCGCGGTCGCATAAGGCTCAGTCTAACGTAGCCACCCGATTGGTACTGCTGATTACCAGCGCCGCCAGGCCGTATCCGTGACTACACCGTTTTCATCGGCGGTTAGAGTCACAATCAAAACACCCGGCACTGTGGGAAACGACTCCGCCGGAGGCGCCCGCCAAATGTAGAGGCTCCGGCCGGAGTCCCCCAGTATCTCCTCCAGCGGCGGCCCGAACTGACGCTTCGCATCGTCGATTGGGTGTCCGGCAAGTGATTCCACCAGTCGCGAAATGTTCGCCGCTCGCCGGCGTTGCCGCTTCGCGATAAGGTGTTCCCGAAGCAATAACCATGAACAAACCCCACCTAGAAACAAGACGAATACGGTGGTCTCGAGAACGAGCATAAACGACAGAGGGGCGAATGCGGCCAGCCCCTCTATTCAGGATGCTAGCAACCTTTGGACCAAACCACTTTGACAACGCTCAATTGATGTTTATGACCGCCGTCGCCACCTCTTCGCCCATCTCAACCTTGATCTTGAAGCCCAGGCGTTCACTGATTTTCAACATCCCCACGTTCTCTGTGAGAATGTTGCCGACAACGCTCTTCATCTTCTCCGCTTTAGCCATCTCCACGATTCGCCGCAGGAAGATAGTGCCCAAGCCCAGGCGTTGCGCGTGGTCGGCCACGATGACGGCGAACTCGCCCTCGTCCTGATCCAGCGATTTCGCAAGCCGTCCAACGGCAAGAATCTCCCGCTCGCCATCAGCCCGCGTTCGCTCCGCGACAATGGCAATCTCGCGATCATAGTCAATGAAGCAGATCTTCGTCAGACGTTCGTGGGCAACACGCTGGGTGTAGTTAATGACGCGAAAATACCGAAAATAGATAGTCTGCTCGGAAAGGTGCTTATGGAAGTCCTTGATCAGCGGCTCGTCCTCTGGTCCAATGGGACGCACTGTGACTTCCGAGCCGTCCTTCAAGCGCTCCTGCCAGACGTACTGCAGTGGATACGGCCGGATCACCGTGGCGGGGAGTTGTTGGTCGCATATCTCCTGGCCATGTACAACTACCCGCGCATCCAGCGCGATGATCCGGTCCGCTGACACCAGCAGCGGGTTGATGTCCATCTCTTTTATCCACGGCTGCTCGCACACCAACCTGGAAAACTTAACCAGGATTCCATCCAATTCCTGCAGATCGACCGGCTCGCGCCCGCGCACCCCTTTGAGCGCCTTGAAAATCTTGGTCTGCTCCATCATGCGCCGCGCAAGGGTGGTGTTGAGCGGCGGCAGCGCGAGGGAGCGGTCCTTAAATACCTCCACCAGTTGGCCGCCTGTGCCGAACAGCAGTACCGGGCCAAATTGCGAATCGACGCTGCTGCCCAGAATTAGCTCATATCCGTCGCTCAGGCGAATCATCGGTTGGACCGTGACGCCTTCGAAATGTTCCAAGCCAACTTTGGCGCCAACAGACTGGCGAATCCGCTGGTAGGCGTCGCGGACTGCCTTCTCCGCGGGCAAGTTCAGCTGAACGCCTCCGACATCTGTCTTGTGAGTGATCGTGTGCGAGTGCAGTTTCAACACGACTGGATATCCGATTTCGTTGGCCGCCTCAACTGCGTCGTCTTCTGAGGTTGCCACGCTTGTGGTAACCGTCGGAATTCCGTAGGCGGCCAATACCCGCTTGGATTCTTCTTCGGTCAGCAACTCGCGGCCCTCCGCACGCACGGCTTTGAGCAGCTTGGTCGTTTCGGTTATCGCGGTGGGGTCCGCCGCCGAACCTTCGACAGCGGTCGGCGTCTCGTAGAGGCCCCGCAGGTTGTAACTGTATTGCCACAAGTAGTGGAACGCGCGCGCGGCGGCGTCGGGATAAGGGAACGTGGGGATGCCCGCGCGATTCAGAATGTTCTCTCCGGCAATGACATCGTCGCCACCCATCCAGGAAGCCAGTATCGGCTTCCCGCTGAGATCCGCGTAGGGTTTCAAGTGCTCGGCGGTCATCGTCGGGTCGGTCATTGCTTGCGGAGTCAGAATAACCAGCAAGCCGTCGCTGGCCGGATCGCTCGCGGCAATCTCTACCGCTTTGGCGTAGCGCTCAGGTCCTGCATCTCCGAGAATATCCACGGGGTTGTTGTGGCTCCAGTGCGGGGGCAGAACCTCGTTGTAAGCCTGAATCGATTCGTCGGAGAGGACGCTCAATTCACCACCCATCGAGACCAGTGCATCGGTAGCCAGGACACCAGGGCCTCCCGCGTTGGTGATAATCGTCAGCTTTGGACCCTTTGGCCTAGGTTGACGTCCGATGACTTCCGACATGTCAAAGAGATCGGAGATCGAATTAACGCGCAACACGCCACAGCGCCGGAACGCCGCATCCAGCACTTCATCACTGCCCGTCAGGGAGCCGGTGTGCGAAGCGGCTGCCCGGCTGGCCGCTTCCGACCGGCCCGGCTTGATGACCACGATGGGCTTGCTCATCGCCACCTCGCGCGCCGCCGAAAGAAATGACTTCGCGTTCCCGATGGATTCCATGTAGATCACAATGCTCCGCGTGTGTGGATCGTCTCCCAGATACTGGATGAGATCGCCCCAACCCACGTCGAGCATTGAACCGATCGACACGAAGGCGCTAAACCCGACCATCTCTTTCAGACTCCAATCGAGAATGGCCGTACAGAGCGCGCCGCTCTGGCTGATAAACCCTACGCCGCCGGCGTGCGCCATCGCTCCAGCGAACGTGGCATTCAGACCAATCAGCGGGCTCATCACGCCCAGGCAGTTCGGTCCGATGATGCGAACCTTTCCACGGCGCGCAGTCTCGAGGATTTGTCGCTCCAACTCCAAACCCGCGGGGCCAGTCTCCTTGAAACCGGCCGAGATAATAATCACGCCCTTGACGCCGGCCGCAACGCATTCCTCAATCAACCCGTGAACTGTGGAAGCCGGCGTGACAATCACCGCCAGATCAACCTTCTGCGGAACCGCCGCAATGGAGGGATATGCCTTGATCCCCAGGACGCTGGGACGTTTCGGATTGACCGGAAATACAGTACCGCCGAATGGAGTACTGATCAGATTCCAAAGAATGGTCCGGCCAACGCTATCTTTGGTTTCGGTAGCCCCGATAACAGCAACATGTTTGGGCTTAAAAAAGACCTCTAATGAATTCCCTGACGGGATCATTTCTCTACGCGACCTTTCTGCTCAAAAGAGCATGAGGGTCATCGCAAACCTGAGCACCCCGAGTCCGCCGAGTCACGTGAGCTTAACTTGACTGCGAGGCGCCCGCGAAACCCCTGAGTTCATCCTATCCCTTCGCTTATGCCAAACTACGCTTTTTGCCGGCTTCAATGACGGCATCGTGCTTAGGAACTCACTGCGCATACGGCCAATGCGGCCTGGAGAAGACGCCTCCATCGATCCACAAGGTCTGGCCGCTGATGAACTCGGCGGCGGGACTCGCCAGAAAGACGACGAACTCGCCCACATCCTCGGGCAGTCCGATGCGGCCCATCGGCGTGACCTGCGACCAAAGCGTGGCGTATTCTCCACCCTCGTGTTTTGTTCTTTCTACTTCGATCGCACCAGGCGCGGCGCAGTTCACGCGTACTTTGTATTTGCCCAATTCGATGGCCGCGGACTTCGTGAACATCTCCATGCCGCCTTTGCTGGTCGTATAGTTCACCAGGTTCGGGAACGCCAGCTTATTGCACCCCGAGCCGATGTTGATGATGCTGCCGCCAAGAGCGTGATCTCTCATGTGCTTCCCGGCCTGCTGCGTGCAGAGAAAGCAACCCTTCAGATTGGTGTCGAGCACGTGGTCCCATTCGTCCTCGGTCAAATCCAGCAGCGGCTTCCAAGTCTGCACGCCCGCGTTGTTCACTAGGATCGTCAGCGGCGAGA
>JBAUOG010001040.1:0-2295 GCA_049579625.1 Bryobacteraceae bacterium | reverse complement strand
GGGTATATTTGCCCGTAACTCTCACTCCAAAAGTTACTGGTACTCTGTTCCATGAACTTCTTGATGTCATAACCAGAGCCCGGGCACATACTGAGTATGCCAAGTAAAGCATATTTGCTTTTGTTTTCTTTAGCCATAGCTTTGTAACTCCTGTATGATATATATCTATTAGATATATATCATACAGATATAAATAAGTCAAGAGCTTCGAGAGAACAAAGGTTAGGAAGGAAAACATGTATGCTCATGAGGGCATTCAGTGCAGAAAATGAATTCGATATGGTTCTCCATCCTTGCGGGGGAAAGTGGTGAAACGTTCATGCGCCATTGCCCAGTAAAATGCGCAATCGCAGATGGGAGCGATTGCGCTAGCCATAGCCTTGGCGCATGATGGCTTTGGTGCGGTTGTTCTTGCCTTCCACAAAGCCATTGGAAAGACGCATGGGCAAAAACTGGAAACAGGCGAGGATTTCATGTCGCCAGTTTTTACAGGCAGAGAGAGTTTTGCGCAAAGGCTCAAGCCCAAGCGTTTGGACTCTCGCAATCCAGGCATCCAGGAGCGTTTCGGCAGTGGTGACCGTAGACGTTGCATACCAGGTCCGTAGCTCTTCTGTGAGCTGCCATGCCATCTCCAGGACGGGAAGCTGTTCGCCAATGCGGGTGCGATCTTGTGCCTGCTCTTCTGTGAGGTCTTCATGTGCCCGCAGAAACAGCAACGGTTTGCCTTCCAGCAACGGTTTCCCTTCTTTCTTGTGCGCCCAGCTTTGCAGCACTTTCTTGAACCCTTTCATCACAGGCTGTATCACATGAAAGTGATCGACGACAATGTGAGCATGAGGCAAGCAGAGTGGAACCGCCGGGCGATACGACGCACGCATATCCATACGCACCGCTTTGACCGCATCAGGCGTACGGAGCCGTTCGAGCAGCGTCATGACTTCTTCTTGTTTACGTCCAGCCCTCACTTCCAACACCTGACGAGCGACCAGATCGCAAAGGATCGTATCATAGTGGTGTCCTGTGCGGCGTGCATCCTCAGCAATGCCGAGAAACGCCGGAGTGTCGAGCGGCTGCAGCTCATCCAGGTTCAGTCCTTTTCCGTTGAGTTTCTGGAGTGCCACCGTGTGGAAACACTCCTGCACGAAGCGGGGACCGACTCCAGTGGCAGTGGCGACATGCGAAAGAGGCTGGGTACAGCCCAGCTCGCCGATCTCCTCGCGCAAACGGGCAGTCGTCTTTCTGCGCCAGCCACACGCCGTCTCAGGTTCGCGTCCCGGCTTTGCGACACTGCAAACAGCGCAAGCGGCGGTTCAGTATGATCAACTCGACGGGATGCTCTCGCAAGGCACAATCTCGTTTCTTTCTGGGTCGCGTCTCATGAATTTTGACGCACTGCTTGTGACAATGAGGGCAGGTGGCCTGGGTCGTTGTTGCCATTCCCTCCACTCTCATCGTCCCATTGGCGAGCCAGTGCTGGCTCACACTATGCAACCCGTCGAGGTCTCATGGCACCAGTATGGCTTCGTTATTGGCTGCTTCTCCTGTGGTATGCTGACTTGACAAGGGGTGTCCTCCCCGGCTTGATTGGTTTTCGAACCCTCGTCTAACGAAGCACAAACCCTCTGTTCTTTTCCTCCTGCCTTATTTTTACTCAGTTTCCCCCGCAAGGATGGAGAACCATACAGAGCATCCACTTGTCATATGACAAAAGCGCACTTAGAATGACAAGTAAAGAGCTGATTTCGATATTCTGGTCAGATGTGCCGATAACCCAATTCGCTGTGGTTTATACACAGCACACCCTGGACAATGGCATCTGGTAACATTTGATATTGCTTGTGTAACGTGGTATAATTAGAACATGAATTCAATGTAATTTGTACACTAACGGCAATTTCCACTTTTTAATATTGATCAAAGAATAACTAATAGAGATAGTCTGTTCTGCCCTTGAAGGAAAGGAGCTGATATCATGAGTATTATGCAGCTCACACAAACAATACAATTATTGCCTACAGCTTCTATTGGTATGGGGAAATATCCCAACCAACCAGCATTGCCCGGATTAGAGCCTGAAGAAAACACACCACCTATGATAACCAATCGACAAATTGCAGAGGCACTTTCGAGTATCGCTGCCTTGTTGGAATCTCAAAATGCCAACCCATACCGGATTCAAGCCTACCGTAATGCCGCTCGTGGTATACTCGAACTTCATGAATCTGCTTCGGAGATAATCAGACGAGGTGAAATTCTACCTGTACCCGGGCTAGGAAGACGTTTACAATTCCGCAT
>JBAUOG010001039.1:0-8614 GCA_049579625.1 Bryobacteraceae bacterium | reverse complement strand
GCAATCGATCGGCTCCCCGGGCGTGTTTGCCTGCGTGGTGAACGCAAAGAACCGTTCGCCATCCCAGATCTGTTGTGGTCTCGGCTCCGGGAACGCACGCAGCATGGAACGAAACTCGGCGATCATCGGGTACGGCGCCAACGGATAAGCCGGGCCACGCGTCCCCGGCAGGCACAGTAACATCGACAGTTCGCCGTCCATACCAAGCGAAAACGCCAACGTGAAACCGTTCTCGTGAAGGGTCGGGATCGGCGGTCGAAAGAACGTCTGGCCGCTGGCGCGGATCGGCTCGCGCGCGGCGGCGTAATGCCCGCGCGCGGCCACGCGCCATAGTACACGGAAAAAAGGAGCCAGCGCCTGATTGAGCTGTGCCACACTGCAGTGCTTTTCAGTGTCCTCAAGCAACATGTACAGACTCCGTCCTGCCATGATCGGAGGCCCGACCGTACTCGCTGGATCCTCGAGACGCTGAAGCAACTTTGCGACTGCTTCCCGAACCACCTCCGGCGAAATCGAACCCGAACCCAGCGGCCGTTCCGGCCAGGAGTCCGGACCCAGGTCGCTGAAGTATTCCCCGTCGTTCCTTGATCGCGTGTTGCTCAGCTGGTACACCGCACGGAACGCCTTCAGGATTCCGATGAATGACTCGCGTGACGGAGGGGTCTTAGAGAATCCTTCTGAGCCTCGCTGCACGTAGTAGGCGAGTAAGGTCCACTGCGCCCGCGACAACATTTGTCCGGCCTCGCTCTTCTTGCGAATCTCCAACAGCGATTCCGTCGCCTTGCCCAACAGTTCCACGACTTCCATCCGCTCGTGGTGAGCGGCTTCGAGCAGCTGCTTGGCGATCTCCGAGGTCGACACGCTGTCCCCCTTCCGCGAGGCGGTCAGCTTTCTGAGATCCTCCAGCCGATTGCGCAACGCCTCGCTGATGCGGAGCGAAAGGGTCAGGTTCTGGGGCTGCTGCGGGAGAGCTTCGGTCACGTAGGACAGTTTAGGGGAAGTATGTCATACTCGCAACCCGAACATTTACGAGATCTTTTGTTTTTGAAATCTCACCGATGGTCCGCTCGTTCCCGGGGTGTCGTTGGGATTCTCACATATAAGTTGAATGATCGTCGTGCGAATCGCCACCGGCGAGCGAGGATCGCCCGGCCCTTCGGTCCTCCAGCGCGGAAAGGACTGACTATAATTCGACGAGCTTGAGGCCGGGGATCTTCTCGAAGTGGCGTCGATTCCGGGTTGCCACTGCGTACCCTCGTTCCAAGGCACAGGTCCCGATCAACAGATCATCGAAGGGGATGGTTACGCCTTTGGCCGACGACTCCCCGCTGATCTTGCCTACCAGCTCGGCGGTATTCTCCGTGATCGGGTAGACCGGTAGGGTTGCTTTCAGATCATCGAGGAACGCCCGGCGGCGCGCCCTTCGATCCGCTGTGTTCGCCCGGTGGATCCCATGCACTAGTTCGGCAACGGTGATGGAAGACAGCGCGGCCTCCCGCTCGCCGAGTTTTTGCATCATCTGTTTGAGAAACTGGGCGACGTTGAGCTGCTGTCGTTCCGCCTCGATAACAAGACTAGAGTCGAGGATTACTCCCAGGATGGCGGATTCCATGGCTGGCTGCGGCTAGCGATGCCTTCTTCGACATCCTCCATAAAACTCTCATCGAGCGTCACCGTGGAACCCCGCGCCTCGGCTAGGGCGATGCACTCGGACAACAACCGGCCCTTGGGAAGAGGCGAACGAATGACCGCTACCGGGTGGTGATCCTGCTCGACCACGATCTCGGTACCATTCTGGACCTTAGCCAGAACGGCATGGATGTCGCGCGCGAGTTCGGCTTCGGTCATGCGGAGCGTGGCCATCGCTTCGATCATAGCGTCTATTCGTCATCCTTGTCTTGCTCAGCTTCGGTCTACTGTCCCGCAAGTAGATCGGTGCCGTCTTCAGGCCGGCGTTGCCGGAGGAATTTGTTGGATGTAGCGATGTTGGCGGCCACCCTCGAGCATGGGCATCGGCGCAGTGTGTAGAAACAGATAGCAAGCGACCGCTTGCCAATCCTCGCCGCATCGATCGCGCAACCCGGATCGATGCCTCAGCTGGGGGAGGCCGAACGGTTTCCTGGCATTGCAGAGGTGAGGGTACATCGTCCTTGTTTCACCACGGGATGTTCCCGTGGGTAGGTACTTGTCCATCCACGCCGCAGCGCCGTTGCCGATCGGATCACCCTTCCTTTGTCCCGGCGGGTCGTCGTCCGCGCTGGCCTTCGGTGTCGGGTCGAACAACTTTTAGTGGGCGAGTTCAAGGCGGTGATCCGGCTGAGTGGAGCGTCTCTACTAGGGCATGATCGCTGAGGCCGAGCGATAGCGGATGTCCGGCTGGTTCGCTCGCCGGATTACTTAGGATGAAGTGTCGCCGGCCATTCGGCGTAGCCGCCCGCGAAGGGAACGGGGCGCGGACTGGGACAGGTGAGTGGATTGCCGGCCTTCTCCGTGGGCGCGGTTGGCCGAATCGACGCGAATCTTACCTCTGAACGAGCCCCTGGCCTTGCCCAAAAGTCGTCCATTGCAATGCCGCGGACCAGACCTCCTCGCTGCACCCGGGCTTGTGGTCCATCGCTGACCGTGAACACATCTCAGCCGACTACTTCGCGCAACCAAGTGGCGGTCGAGGGCGCCATCGCCTTCGCCTGTCTTGTGGACGCCGGCCTCGCTTCGCCCGTGCCGGCAGTGGCCTTCCCGCAGCTTGAAAGTACCGGCGACTTATGACTCGGCTCCATGCTCCCGGCGACCGTGTTTGCCGCCGTGGCCAGGACGAGCGTCAGTAAATGACGCTTGGCTGGACAACAGGAACGGATGGGCCACTTCGATTACGGCGAAATAACTTGCGAAATAACGGCTCTTCAGAATCAACGGGTTCCCATATAGGAACCGGCGGTGAACGCTAAGTTAGCGAAGTGGAGTAAGTCATAGTAATTTGAATAAGTTCCTATCTAGGAACAAAGGTTGCTCTGCAGCAACCCAGGCTGGGGTGACGTGTCACCTCTTAAGCCGGTGCAAAGCACCGTCAGCAGTGGCCCGGGCGTCCGAGAGGCTCGGGTACCGGGCCGATCACGACGGATTTGGACGCACGAGATCGACATTCGCACGCACGTGTCACGCTATTCCGCGATGCCGGAGTCGCAAAAGTGTCGCACCTGGCAACACAACTTCCGCCACGACGTTTGCTTGGTCAGAATCGCACGAGGACATACGCACAGACGCCGGAAGAAACGCTGTCTTGCGCTCAGCGGTGCGTACCAACACCTGCACAAAGGCAGAGATTTGCTCACGTGTGCCGCGCGCTTCGACCGCCAGCGGCGCTCACTTGTGCATCAAGGAACGCGACAATCGGACGGAATTTGCGCCGTTAGGAACGGTGGCGACGTCAACTATGACGCCCGCGTCTCTGAAATCTAATGATCGTCCCCACTGACCCTTGCTAGTCTCTACCGTGCGAATCTGGGACGGACTCCAGGGCTGGTTGAAAGGGCGCAAACTCGCGCCCAGCTCCTAATTATAGGGTGCAGCTTCACAAGAAATGCCACGGAGCCCCAAGGCTTCAGTCATGGCGCAGACAGTGGGGAGACCCGTGAGAGGAGTCCGCTGTAAACGTCATAAACTGGGCACAGGGAACCGCCTATGTGCTGAAAAGGGTGAGGCGTGTGTGTCCTCAAATAACGCGAGGCTTTGGCAGCTGTGGCCATCGCGGAGTCCGGGAGCCCCAGCACCGGAGGTGCTCCGCAGCAAGGGCGCGAACCGCTTCTTACGCAGTTAGGTGCGAGTCAGACACCGGCATCCCTACACCGTCGAGGATGGCTGGTAACCCTGCCGAGTAGCTCGGAACAGACTGCGGGCGCATCCGCTGACAGCCGGGTACGGTGCGTCGATGGGCTTCTACGAATGCCAAAATGGCAAGCGGCGGTCGAAGGAGCGCTCGGCTGTTAACCGAAGGGTTGTAGGTTCGAATCCTACCTGAGGAGCCAAATTCCTAAGTCGCGACTCGACCCGCCGTTCTCCTTTTCTTTTCTATAACTTTCTTGGTTCGAATGGCGCAGAATCTGAAAGGGTTCGAACAGGGTAGTCCGTAACGCTCCGTCCTGCCAGGCAGCCTTTTCAACGACTACTTGTAGCAGGCGGCGCTGTTCCGCAGCGGGCTGCTGCAGGAATAACTCGCTCGCTTGGCTCGTCAAGCGCAGCATATCAACCGCCTGATCGACTGGGGCCGGCGTGGCCTTTTGTATGTCCTGGATCTTCCGCTGCAGCCGATCCTGCTCAGTCCGCCAGGTCGCCGACTGCTTGTCGAAAAACTCCTGCGTGACCTGTCCATCGAGTTTGTCCAGATACATCCTTTCTATCCGAGCCTTTATTTGATCGTGCCGGGCCTGCAGGGTCCTGATAGTCTGCGCACGAGCCGCCTGCTCGGTCCGGTCGGAGGCGAGCACGGCTTCACCGAGCCAATCGAGGATCGGCTGCGGGATGACCAGTTCTTGCAGAACGTTGGCGAACTCGCGTGTAAGGATTTCCTGGCGCGTGTACGGCTCCGGGCATTTGCCCCGGTTCCCGGTGCAATGGAAGTACGCATACTTCCCCTTCTTGAGCTCGCCGACCATAAGGCAGCCGCAGTGACCGCAATGCACCAACCCGGTGTACGCGAAGTCGTGCTTCACCTTCCGGGTTTTGTTCGCGGCGCGAGCATTCAGTAAGTCCTGGACGCGCTGCCAAGACTCGCGCGTAACCAGCGGCTCGTGGGTGCCCGCGTAAGTTGTGCCGTCCCAATCGAAATCGCCGGTGTACAGGCGCTTCCTAAGAATCTGATGTACGCCACTGCTGTACAGCTTTTGACCGCGCAGCCTGACTCCTTCATAGTTAAGTTCCTTTGCCAGTGCCTTCAGAGAACATCGACCTGTGGCGAACCGTTGGAACAACTCTGTGATCACCGGCGCGGAGTCAGGGTCCGGAATGATTACACGTTTGCTGCCAGCGCCGTCAGCGTTCAGGTATCCCACCGGTGCGAAGCTGGGATAGAAACCCGAACGCGCTTTTTCCAGCATTCCCTTGCGGGTTTCTTCGGATAGGTTGTCGATGTAGTTCTTGGCCATCAGGACTTTCATGCCGTGCATCAGCTTCTCCGAGGAAGGGGAGTTCCGCGAGTATATAAAGTTCTCTTTCACGAAGTGAATCTCAGGATCGAGACCGTCGAGCGTCACCCAGTCCTTCGGGTTCCGGTAGAGTCGGTCGGTCTTCTCCACCAGGATGGTGCGGCACGTCGCCGGATGTTTTTTCAAGTAGGCGAGCATCTGACCAAAGTTGGTTCGGCCGCTCTCCTTGGCCGTTTCAACGTCGGTAAACTCCTGGACAATCACAAATCCTCTGTTGGCCGCATGGTCGCGTAAAAGGCGCAGTTGGGCGGGGATGCTGAAGCCTTCCTTCTCCTGATCCTTGCTAGACACCCTGGCGTACAGCGCAACTTGGATCGCCCGCGCCGGCGCCCCGTTCTTGGAGGCTGGCGTCACTGTTAAGGTTCTGGCTGGCATGGCACCTCAACGTTACCTCGTCGCGACGCCGCCCTATTTCGGTTCCAGTCGCGCAAGATGCCTACGAACTCCAGAAGTCTGTCGCGGGTCGCCGCCCATTCGGCGTCACTGAACGAGCGGTTGGCGCACAGTTCGAGTTCGGTGCGCGCAGCCGCACCTATCCTCTCTCGACTTTCGTCGGCGAGAGTTCTCTGTGCGTTCATAACAGTTGGAAACAGAAGCAAGTGTGCCCTGCGGCTCATCCTAGCGGGCAACACTCCTTGGTTCATCAGCATCGAGGAGTTGCGTCGTCGATTCTTGCCCGGAAGAGCGATAACCACCGGTCGCCAACCATTGCTCCACCCAACGCACATCGATCCGTCGACGGCGTCCGACAGGAACGGAAGGAATCTGGCCGGCCCAGACCAGCTGAAGACAAAGCCGGTAAGGTAGCCCTGTCGCGTGCGCGAACTTCGGAATCGTAATTAACTTGGTCATCATTTACACCGAACAGGCCGGTGCTCACGGACGAGTGGATGGGCGATGTTGACGCGGTCCTCATTTTTCGGGCGTCGCGTAGTGCGGCTTCCCGCGTTGACGACAAACTTCTGTGTGCGACTGCGCAGAAATCGAATTCGGCGCCGGTTTCCAATGCCCACGAAGAGATCCAGATCCAAGGCGAGCGCCTCTGGACTGGAAAGAAGCCGGCAACAGCGGCCATACTCGTTCCGGAGTTCGATTTCGCTTGGAGTTCGGCGGATAATCTCGGCTAGCTTTTCGCCCTCGTACAGCATGTTGATTGGGGACTCCTCTGACATCTGCTCTCCCGATAACCCCAGGGCGAGGGGAGAAGCTGAATTGCAGTTTCTGATTGGATTCTGAAGGTTTGAGCAGGAATGTCCTAGTTCTTTCGTGGCGCGTTATTCGGATAATACCCATAAGTTCCGGATCTTCAGTGGGTTACAAGGAGGCGCTAATAGCCACTAATAATAGTTACTGAAACTATTTTTTAGGGCCACGAGCGAAAGCGGGCAGCCTCAGCTTAGCCCACCTCTCCGAAAGCCACGCGCTCGCTGCATGGCGGTCCTGCTCGAATCCTTTTACCCACCCGAGAGCGGCTTTGAACGGTTCTCGATTAGGGATCCCGACTTTCCGATCATCGAGAAACCGGAAAACCTCTGCATGGCTTTTGGGCCGCGCGGGCGCAAAGTCCCGTAAGGCCTTGTCGATACCCTCGTATCTCTTGTTCCGCCTCACCGGTTTCTTTGGCTCTCGATGCTCCTCAAGTATTTGTCTCTCTTGGGCGGGCAGCGAAAAACTATCGGTATTTCGCTGCATTTCAGCAACATCGTGCGCCAATTTCGAGCAGTGCGCTGCCGAAGCTTGGATCACCAACAAAATGCACGCGCCAGTTTCAGTCCGACAGGTGTGTCCTACCTTGTGTTCGCCGGCGCGCAAGAAGAGCCAGGTCTGATGTAGCCAGCAACTGAGAGGGGTCACGTCGTCGGAGAGGTGAAATGCAGCACAACCCCTCGCCGCGATCTCCTTGAAGGCTTCCCGAATGTGTGATGGGCCGCAATGCAATTTCCAGCGGCCAGAGCCCTCCGCTCCGCCGGACTTGCTATAGGCGACCAGCCCATCCCCTGACCGTTTCGAGGGCACCAGTGAATCCTCCGTACGTTGCAACTCCCGGAACTCAGTTGCTAAGTCCCGCCAGACGGCCGGATTGCCTTCAACGCCCTTCGGAATTATCCATTCGAGTTGAGGTTCGCCCAAATCCAGCACGTCCAGAAGCTCATTCCTCCTGGCCATCTCAAATGTCGGGCTTTGCATGATCCACTCAGGCGCATCTATGACTTTTCCAGGCGGAATCCGAAGTCCATCCGGGTACTTGGCCAATTCGGGGAACAATGGATGCTCGGGACTGAAGTTCGGCCTCGAAAAGATAAGAGCCTGTTTGCTCAAAATCCACATGGGCTTTTGAAACCTACTAATCAGTCTAAGGCCCCGAAAACCGCTTGGGGTTACCCAGCCCACTCGTTCGGGGGATCGTTGGAAGGCCGCCATGCAGTTTTGGGCGCTATTCTTCGATAGGCCGATGGCTGGATCGCAGTGCGTTCGCTTCAAGTTCTAGGCCACGGTACGGGTCTGGTGACTAAGGCTTCCGATATAGCGGACTATCAGGCAGGCTGAACCGGAAGCCAAGATGCGCCTGAGGAATATGCGATCCTCGAAAGGCCGCTAAGGGGAATCGAATGGCTTTGGGCCTGGTCCTGACGGTGTTAGCAAGCGTTAACTAGTTGATTCTATTTGCCGCAGCAATTGCGTTTCTTGCCTGTTGTTAGGCATTCTTGGTGGCTTGCTACAACGGTGCTACAACGGCGAGGCTTCACGACCAACATACTCGCGTTGCTCCTGCGCCGTGCCCGCCAATACAGATTTCCTTTCTTAAACGATTTAGAAGGAACATGAAGCTGCCTTTCAAAGGTCTCGTCGCGGGCCTGGTGGTCGTCCGATTGACCAGCGCGTTCCCACCCGAGCCTCATGACCACCCTAAACCGCCGCAAATCATCCAACTGGACACTCAGCCTGAGCTGCTTGTTACGTGCTCTCCCAGCGGAGGATGCCCGAGGACATCCTGAACGAGGCGAGTGCTGAATCGCTCCGTTTGCTCCTTCTCCGGTTGACGGCGCGGAGGCGTAGCTCTATGCGCTAATCTCACCTTCGTTTCTGAACTCGACCCCCTTGGTCCACGCCCCCTTCGCTGGCACGTTCCGGCGGCGGGCCGCCGCACTCGTGTGTGAGTGCGACTAAAACGGCCATCATTGCTAGCCTTTTCAGCCGCGAAAATGATGGACTTCTCAACCGGCCTTAACATGTTTTTGCGGTTAAGAGGTTAGCTCACGATAGTTGACTCTCTATCAGGCACTCTCGGGCCATCTTCGGATCAGTTCGACGATTCCGTCGGATTCTAATCTATCGGTGTGATCTTATGGGAGCTTAAGTAACCCATCTGCACTGACTATCGTTACGGAGGCACATTCATCGTGGCTGCTGGAGCT
>JBAUOG010001038.1:0-1615 GCA_049579625.1 Bryobacteraceae bacterium | reverse complement strand
GGCTATGACTTGCACTCGTTGATCCAGTATTAGGCTGTAGCCATTGCCGTGCCCAAAACTACCTCATCCGCGGCGTCAGCAGCCGTTTCTGAAAAACTCCCCAGACCGCTCCGTTACGGTCGCGGCTCGGTTAGCATCCGCTTGCTGATGCGCGCCGTTCCGTGCTGGCGCTTTCGCTCAGACTCTAACGGTCACGGATCCGAAGCGCCTGTGTGTGCTCCGAATGAGTTGCCGATTCCGGACAGCGAGGGAACAGAGGCGAGATGGCCGTCTTAGCAACGACTACAGCCAGATCAACGATCGGCTCGCCGATTCGAGTTCGGGTTCCCTCGTTCGCCAAGTTGAACCTCGATCTCCGCGTGGGGGACAAAAGGGCCGACGGCTATCACGAACTAAGAACCGTTTTTCAAACCATCAGCCTGAAAGACGACCTGGCTATCGAGTTTGAACGCGCACGGAAAACCGAGATTCTGCTGGACAGTTCGGTGGATATTCCGGACAACCTGGTGGTGCTAGCCACGAAGGCAGTACTAGACCATTTGAGGCTGTCTGCCCGGGTTCGGCTTGTTCTCGATAAGCGAATACCGATGGGGGCAGGGCTAGGCGGGGGGTCGAGCAACGCGGCGGCGGTGCTGATGGCGTTGCCGGCGCTTGCGGGCAAGCCGATATCGGCGGCGGAGCTGGGGCGGCTGGCAGCTCAATTGGGCAGCGATGTCCCTTATTTTCTATGCGGTGGAACCGCAGTCGGGCTGGGGCGAGGGACCGAATTGTATCCGCTACCAGACCTGCCGTCGCTACCGGTGCTGGTGGTCGCGAGTGGGGTCCACGTTTCGACGTCGGAGGCGTATCGTGCCTTGAATCGTGGTGCTCGAAGCGAGCCCGAATCTGCCACGCTGCCCAATGTTACGAACGCGTTGACATCATTGGACGAGTCCCATATGCTGAGAGAGTTTCAAGCCGTCGTATGGGGGCTGAGTGCGTCCGGACTCGCGCTAATCCCGCTCAAGAACGATTTCGAACAAGTGGTCTTCCAAAAGCATCCGGAACTCCGGCAACTGGTGCGGAAACTACGGCGGTTGGGCGCCAAACCGGCGCAGATGACGGGAAGTGGGTCTGCAGTGTTCGGTATTTTTGACACGGCCGGGAAGGCGATGGCCGCCAGATCCAGTTTCGGGGGATCTGAAGCTTCCGCAGTCGCATTTCTGCCGCGCCGCCGCTACAAAACCCTCTGGCGCCGGGCGCTTGGTGCGTATTTCGATCGAAGTTGCTTAGCCTGATTCAACGGAGAAACTCTCAATCCATGGCCGCTCCTAAACCGCTTCGAGCTCTTTACACGGACTACAAGATCTTTTCTGGTACCGCGAACCCGGCGTTGGCAAACGAGATTTGCGAGAGCCTCGGGTGCCCGATGGGCGCAGCCATGGTGCGGACTTTCGCGGACGGAGAAACCCACCTCCAGATCCAGGAGAATGTCCGTGGGGCGGACGTTTTCGTGGTCCAGCCGACCTGCACGCCCGTGGACCACAACATCATGGAACTGCTTCTGATGATGGATGCGTTCAAGCGGGCGAGTGCAGAACGGATCACGGCAGTGTTACCCTATTATGGGTACGCT
>JBAUOG010001037.1:0-3391 GCA_049579625.1 Bryobacteraceae bacterium | reverse complement strand
CGGATGAGCAATGGTTTAAGAAGATGCTCGACCGGGTCGGGAAGCCGATCATGATGGCGGCGGAATCGGAAACCGCGGAGATCATCCGGCGACGGCTGTTCGAACGGCAGGGTCTGAACGACGACGCGAAACGAACCATTGCTGAGTATTCGGATTGGATCATCGAACACAAGCAGCAAATCCCGAATTGGTTTCCAATCGACACGGCCAGGGAAGCTTTCGCTGCCACGTTCCCGCTGCACCCCAGCGTGCTCTCCGTGTTTGAGCGAAAGTGGCAGACCCTGCCGCGCTTTCAGCGGACCCGCGGCGTGCTGCGGCTGCTGGCGCTATGGGTGGCCCGCGCCTACGAAGACGGTTATAAAGGCGGCCATAAAGATCCGCTGATTGGGCTGGGAACCGCCCCGCTGGACGACCCTATGTTCCGGTCCGCAATGTTTGAGCAGTTGGGCGAGTGTCCGACGTCAACTATTTCTTCGCATTGACGACAACTATTTCTCCGTATCAACGACAACTACTCTTTAGCTCTTCGGCGGAGCGAAGCGATCGCCGCCGGCCCGGTTGTTTTGCTTGAGAGAAAGATAGGATTCGTGGCGGTGGGAAAGTGGGAAACCTGGTTTTGGTTTTCCACTTTTCCATCCGCCTCGTCGCCGGAGCTGTGGGAATGTGGGAATCTCGCCGCTTCTTGGCGAGATTCCCAAGGGACTCGTGGAAAGGGTGGAAAGCCCGTCTTTGGCTTTCCTCGCTTTCCACAGACCCGTCATTTCCACAGCTCTCTTTTCGCCGGTTTTCAGATGCCTGGTTCATTCGCCCTCTGCCTGACTTTCCGCTTGTTGATTCTTCTTCGCGTGCTCCACCCGGTAACTCGGGATATTCAGTTCGATGATCACGCTATGGTGCACCAGTCGGTCGATGGCTGCCGCTGTCATCATGGCGTCTTTGAAAATGGCTTCCCATTTGGAGAACGGCAGATTACTGGTCATCAGTACACTGCCACGTTCGTAGCGCTCGGCCAACAGGGTGAACACGACCTCCATATCGTCCCGGCTCTGCTGCAGGTAGCCTAGATCATCGATGATCAATCCGTCGTAGCGGCTCAGCCGTTTGATCTCCCGGCTCAACCGCAGATCCCGCTTGGCGGTCAGTAAGTCCTGCATCAGCAGCGCGCACTTGGTGAAGTGCATCTTGCGCTCCTTGCCCACCACCAGTTCCTGAGCCAGGGCCATCAGAAGATGGCTCTTCCCCGACCCAGGATTCCCGAACACCAGAACGTTCTCTTTCCGGTCCAGGAAGCCGCCGTCCAGCAGCGTCCGCAACTGTCGCGCCGCTTTCGCCGGCAAGCGCTTCAGATCAAAACTCTGCAGCGACTTCTCCAGCGGCAGGGCCGAGTCTTTCAACAACCGCTGTACCTTGCTCTTCCGCCGCTGCTCGCATTCCCGCGTGATCACTTCCAGCAGATACTGCTCGTAACTCAACGTCTCTCGTTCTGCCCGCCGCGCCGTGTCTTCGTAACACTCCCGCACCGTCGGCAGGCGCAAGTCCTTCAAGTACCCAATCAGAGCCGGGCGGATGTCGGCGGCTACACTCATTGCGGCACCGCCATTACCGTGCAGAGCTGGTCAAAGCAGGTCAGGTCCACCGGCGCCACTTCCACCATCGTCACCGGCGCAATCGTATCCAGTTGGGTCAGCACTCGAACGATCGACTCTACTGTAATCACAGACTCGGCTCTTTCCTCCAGCAGTTCCCGCAGAGCCTGATCTACTGGAACCTCGCCGGCTTCCGCAGCCAACTTCAGAATCTTCAGATATTCTTTGCTCGACCGCACTGGCGTTGCTTCCTGCAGCGCGTCATACGCCATGCGAAACCGGCTGGTCGGGAAAAGATCCTCTTGGTATCGGTAGTTCTCAAAGGCGCCCGGCTTGCGCACCAGCCATTCGATGATGTGCCGGTAATCAATGCGATGCTTGCCGCGTCCGCGCAACCGCGGCAGGTCTTCTACCTTCTTTTGCCCGTACCAAACCTCAACACGATCCAAGTACGTTCGCGCTTCCACCTGCGCCCCAATGAGACGGCTGTTCACTGAATACGAGTTCCGCTCCACGTGGATGAGGCTGCCTGAATCCACTTTCACCCGTTCCCGCTTGGCCGATTCCATCCGCCGCGCTGGCAGTTCCCCCATCACGGCCAGCTCCTCCGCCAGGCGCGCTCGCCGTCCAGCATTGCGTTGCGTGAACAGGTCCTTGAGAAACTGCGCGTATTCCGCCAGACCTCCAAAGTCACGGCTCCCCCGTAGCAGCAATGCTTGCTCCACCGCTTTCTTCAGCCGATGATGGCTTTGCTCAGCATCTCCGTTCTCATGCGGGCTTGCCGGATTGGTGTGCTGCGGCTTGACTCCGTAATACCGCATCACCCGTTCGTAGCGCTGGTTGAACTCGTCCAGATTGCTCATGTTATTCACCGCGCTCGACAGGCTGTCGGTACGGTGCTCGGCCGCGACGGCACCCAACTCCCAGACTGCGTTCTGCCAGCCCTCGCTGAGGCTTTCCAGACTCTCGGAATAGCAGATTGTGCCCGTTTCCCAGTTTGAATACGTCAACACGAAGTGGTAAACCAAGTGTTCAAAGGTCTGCCCAGCAAGAGTGATGCCGAGCTCTTTCATGTGCGTGAAGTCCGACGCGCACAACCGCCCTGGCGTGTGCCTTTGGCCAAAGTACACTTCTTGCGCGGGTCCCTCCGTCACCCGCCACAGTTTGATCCGTCGTTGCAAGGTCCGAATCTGTCCGTCACTAAACCGCCCCGGATACTCCCGCTGCAACCACTCAAACAGCGTCTTGGCCTCGAGGCCAGGACTCTCTTGGACCTGCTTCTGAACCGAGTCCCACACCTCGCTGAACGGATCCTCTCGGGTCCGCCACGGGCGCTCTCTCTTTAGTTCGCTCGGCAAGCGTTCCAGCCCCAGATATCGCCGCGCTGTGGTCGGGTCCATCCCCGCCTTCGACGCCGCAATCTCCTGATTCTTTTCCGTATTCGACAACTTCCTCAGCCTCCTCACTTGCTCGTCTGTAACCATTCCTCGGCGCTGTTGCAGCGCGATTCTCGATGGTCACACTAGTTGTCACCGGGCGGGAGTTTTAATTGTCGTCAGGCAGGTGTTTTAATTGTCGCCGAACAGAGAGCGACTCAAAAGGCGCCCTGAACCGCTTGCAGATCCTCCTCGCAGGTCGGAACAGCATAGTAGTACCACTTTCTGCCTAGGAACGTCTAGGCTCCAATCGTCAGGTTGTTGGTCTGAGCGGTGTCAAGCATTTTAGGAGGTTCCAGTTAAGAAGAGCGCTTTAAGGAAACAGATGGTTGCAAGAATCAGAACCGCAACGTTGATAGTGTCCCTGAG
>JBAUOG010001036.1:0-6491 GCA_049579625.1 Bryobacteraceae bacterium | reverse complement strand
TTCAGGGGCGCTGGAGCCGGCCCACTACGGTCGCACCTGACCACTTCACCGTAGGCGGTCACAAAGTCGCTTTCACAGATGCCGCGAAGCCGGGCGAGGTACCGTGGGAACAAAGCGCCGTTGACATCGTCCTCGAATGCTGTGGCAAATTTATCACGACGGACGCTCTTGAGCCGTACTTCGAACGCGGCATCCGAAAGGTAGTCGTCGCTGCTCCAGTAAAGACGAAGGGCGCCCTCAATATAGTGATGGGCGTGAATGACCATCTCTATTCACCCGGCGAACACAACATTGTCACCGCGGCATCGTGCACGACGAACTGTCTGGCGCCGGTGGTCAAAGTCCTCCATGGGGGACTTGGTATTCGCCACGGCGTGATCACCACGATCCACGATGTCACCAATACGCAGGTGATCGTCGATCTCCCGCATAAGGATCTTCGCCGGGCGCGATCCGCATTGATGTCGCTGATTCCGACTACCACCGGATCGGCAACAGCCATAGGTTTTATCTACCCTGAACTGCTTGGAAAGCTCAACGGGGTCGCTATCCGCGTGCCGCTGCTGAACGCCTCCCTTACCGATTGCGTCTTCGAGGTCGAACGGAAAACGGACGTTGCGGAGGTCAACCAACTGCTGAGAACGGCAGCGGAAGGCGTGCTTGGCGGAATTCTTGGGTACGAGGAGCGACCGCTGGTCTCGGTGGATTACTTGAACGATCCCCGGTCGGCGATTGTGGACGCGTTGTCGACGATGGTGATTGATGGAACACAGGTGAAGGTTCTCGCCTGGTACGACAACGAATGGGGCTACGCCAACAGGCTCGTGGAACTTGCCCGCAAGGTCGCGGCATCTTTGCCGCCCCGTTAGTGGGGCTGCGCAAACGATGACCAACATACGCAGCTACGCCCTCGTCACCGGAGCCTACTGGGGCTTCACTATCACCGACGGTGCATTGCGGATGCTGGTTGTCCTGCACTTCTACCGGCTGGGCTATAACGCTGTATCGATCGCATTCCTGTTCCTCTTTTACGAGTTCTTTGGCATAGTCACCAATCTCCTCGGTGGATGGATCGCGTCCCGCTCCGGCGTAAAGGTAACGCTGTTCGGCGGCCTCGCCCTGCAGATCTTCTCGCTGTTGATGTTGGCCGGCCTGAATGAGCGCTGGACGCCTTTTCTGTCCGTGGTCTACGTGATGATCGCCCAGGCATTGTCCGGCATCGCGAAAGACCTGACCAAGATGAGTTCAAAAAGCGCGATCAAGGTCGTGGTTCCCCAGGGCGCAGAGAGTGCATTGTTCAAATGGGTCGCCCGGCTGACCGGATCAAAGAATGCACTGAAGGGGTTGGGGTTCTTTGTGGGCGGTGCGCTACTCGGTGCATTTGGCTTCGTTGGCGCGTTGGTCGGGATGGCGGTGGCACTGCTAGTGGTGCTGACTGTTACTGCCGCCGCTCTATCGGGCGACTTGGGGCGATCAAAGAAAAAGGTTAAGTTCACAGCCCTGCTTTCGAAGAGTCCGGCAATCAACCGGCTTTCGGCCGCGCGTCTCTTCCTATTCGCGTCCCGGGATGCTTGGTTTGTTGTGGGGCTTCCCGTCTTTTTGAGCCAGCTCGGATGGTCAACCTATACAGTGGGGGCATTTCTCGCCCTGTGGGTGATCGGATACGGAGTTGTTCAAACGGCAGTTCCTGAGATACTTCGTCTTTTGGGAACACGCGCGGTAGATGGCTCCGCAGCCATCACTTGGGCGTTCTTGCTCGTGCTTGTCCCGGTGGGTCTACTTCTGACCTTGAGAGCTGGTGCAGATCCCAGCCTAACTTTGATGTGGGGCCTTGCCATCTTTGCCGTGGTCTTCGCCGTCAACTCGGCGGTCCATTCCTATTTGGTGCTGGCTTATACCGACGAAGACAGCGTTGCTCTGAACGTGGGCTTCTACTACATGGCAAACGCGGGCGGACGGCTTTTGGGCACTCTTGTTTCCGGCATCGTATTCCAGCTTGCTGGCTTCACGGGCTGCCTCTATAGCTCAGCCATTCTCGTGGCGGCGGCAGCCGTGTTATCGCTTCGTCTGCCGAAAGGCCCCGCGATATCTCTTGCGTCTGTTAGTGTCGGCGAAGGTGAATGAAATCCGTTAAGTCTGCCTCATGAGACAATTTCGCCAAACGCCCAATCTTGCGGCAGCCTCCCTGAGCCCCGGCCTGAAAGACGAATGAGACGAATCACCATCGCCAAACTCGTCGGCACCTGGATCTTGACCTATGTGGTCTCGCTTTGCGTTGCCTACGCCTGGTTTCTTGCGCCGCACCCGGGTCCTAAGCCGCCTGCGTTTTCCGGAGCGCTTTTCCTCGCCATGTTCTGCCTGGGCGGATTCCTGGTTAGTTGGTTCCTTCTGCGCTCCTGGTACAGCTATGCCCGAAAACTCGAGCAGTTCGCCCTGGCTCTCCCGGCCTCGAACGCAACTCTTCCCGCCGGCTTCCCAGCGGAGTTCACTGGCCTGACTGAATCCCTCCGCCGCATGGCCGCCCAGGTGAATTCGACGCTCGAGCATGCCAGCCTCGAGGCTTCGCGCCGCGAAACCATTCTGGCCGGTATGGCTGAAGGCGTTTTGGCGGTCGATGAGCGGCTCAATGTCATCTTCTACAACGATGCGTTTGCCATAGCCTTCCACGCCCGTATGCCTGTCGCCGAAGGGCGTCCCCTGTATGAGGTTGTGCGTGAACCCGCTCTGCGGGCGATCCTTGAAGCGGTCGTTCTCTCGCAGGAAGCTGCCAAGCAACAGTTCCAGCTCCCTTCCGCCGCAGGTCACTGGTTCGAAGCGCACGCGCTACCCTTCAAGGACCGCAGCCTTCCAGGTGCGGTGGTGGTGCTGCACGACATCTCCGATATTCAGCGCACGGAGCAAGCCCGCAAAGACTTTGTCGCCAATGTCTCGCACGAGCTCCGCACGCCGCTCGCTGCCATCCGCGGCTATGCCGAAACGCTACTGGATGGCGCCTTGGAGGATTCCGCCATTAACCGTCGCTTTGTCGAAGTCATCCTGTCCCAATCCATCCGCCTCAATAACATCGCTTCCGATCTGCTGGTCCTGTCCGAGCTCGATTCCAATGCTCCGGCCACCTCCCCGGAACACGTTCCCCTGCTCGATGTCATCGAATCCGCCATCCGGACCGTCGAAAGCAGCGCCGCGTTACGCCAAGTCCGCATCGTCCAGGGCGATTGTCAGGATTGCGTCGTCCTCGGCTTCCGCTACCGCCTCGAACAGGCTCTGGTCAACCTGCTGGACAACGCGGTGAAGTTCAATAAGCCCGACGGCCAAGTACTCGTCGAGTGCGCCCGCACTGCGGATGGGCAAGTGCGGATTGCCGTTTCCGACACAGGCATTGGCATCCACAGCGACAATCTCAAACGCATCTTCGAACGCTTCTACCGTGTTGATAAAGCCCGCTCGCGGCGTGTGGGCGGTACCGGCCTCGGACTATCCATTGTCAAGGAAATCATCGAGCGAATGGGCGGGAGCGTGACCGTCGAAAGCCAATTGGGTCGCGGCACCCAATTCACGATTCTGCTGCAAACAACCTGACCCCGGCCCGCGTTCTTTGCGCCGGTACCTTTACCCCGTCAGCCTCCCCACATTCACTCATTTGTAACCTCAGCGTCACAAAGCGTTTATGAATAACCTTCGATACTGGGGATACGAACTCAGGATCTCCGTCGGACATCCTGAACCGGTAACGCCAAGGTGTTCCCGGACAATCGTTTAAACACACACGAGGAAAAAACATGAAACTCGGTTCCACAATTGGGGGGCTACAACGCTGCGCCGTCGGCATTACGGCCGCAGCCGCTCTTTGCCTTTCGGCCCATGCACAGATTCTGATTAACGGTGCCGGTTCGACGTTTGCGGCACCCCTCTACACGAAGTGGTTCAGCGAATATCGGAGCGTCGACTCGACTGCCAACATCAACTACCAGGCCGTCGGGTCGGGTAGCGGCATCACCCAGGTCTCCAACGGCACGGTCGACTTTGGCGCCACCGACGGTCCGATGACCGACAAGCAGATTGCGGATGCCAAAATCAAAGTCCTTCATTTCCCAACCGCCCTAGGCGGTGTCGTTCCCACGTACAACATTCCTGGACTCACGGGCGAGATTAAGTTCACGCCCCAAGCCCTGGCCGGAATCTACCTGGGCAAGATCACCAGGTGGGACGATCCCGCCATCGCCTCCGTCAACAAAGACCTCAAGCTCCCATCCGAAAACATCACCGTGGTCCACCGCGCCGACGGGAGCGGCACCACCTATGTATGGACTGATTATCTGTCTTCTATCAGCCCCGAATGGAAAGCTGGGCCTGGCGTAGGGACCGCTGTCAAGTGGCCTGGTAACACATTGGCCTCCAAGGGCAACGACGGCGTAACCGGCTTGGTCAAGAACCAAAAGTTCAGCATCGGCTACGTCGAGTTGATTTACGCCGCCAAGCAGAAAATTCCCTACGGCAGGGTTCAGAACAAGGCCGGCGAATTCATCCTCGCCGACCTCAAGTCAGTGACCGAAGCGGCAGCGGCCGCCGCCAAGGTGATGCCCGCCGACTTCCGTGTCTCCATAGTCAACGCTCCCGGCAAAGGCGTCTATCCTATCTCTAGCTTCACCTGGCTCCTAATTCCCCAGACCATCGCCGACCCGCAAAAGAAGGCTATCATCGTCGGCGTCTTGAAGTGGGCCATCACCAAAGGCCAGGATTACACAGAAGGCCTCGACTATGCGCCGCTGCCCAAAGAAGTCGTCGCCAAAGAATTGAAAGCAATTTCGCTGATCAAATAGAGTTCTCACTGCCGAATGGCTAGTTCAACCTTCATCCATAGCGCACCCCCGACCGGGGTGCGCGGCTTTTTGCGGCGCATCCAGGCCGGTGAGCATTTCTCGCTCCTGATCACGCTCGCGGCAGCTTTGACCATTCTGCTTATCGTCGGGCTGCTTGTTTACGAGTTGGCCTCCAACTCGATGGAAGCCGTCCGGAAATTCGGCTGGAGCTTCGTCACCGCATCCGACTGGGATCCAAGCAATGAAATCTTCGGCGCTCTTCCCTTTATTTACGGTACCTGCGTCACCAGTTTTCTCGCCCTGCTCATCGCCGTGCCGACGGGTGTCGGGGCCGCACTCTTTCTGTCGGAACTTGCTCCCCCTTCGGTTTCGAATGCCCTGACATTCCTGATTGAGTTGCTGGCCGCAGTACCCAGCGTGATCTATGGCCTCCTCGGTATCTTCGTTCTGGTTCCGCTCATTCAGGATTACCTGTATCCGGTGTTGAAGCAGTTCTCTTACTTGCCCATGTTCCAAGGTCAGTTTTATGGCGTCAGCTTCCTCTCCGCGGGAATCGTCCTGTCGGTGATGGTGGTGCCGTTCATCGTTTCAGTCTCGCGCGAAGTTCTCATGGCGGTGCCGAATGATCAGCGCGAGGCCGCTCTGGCGCTGGGCGCCACTAAGTGGGAGACCACCATTCAGATCGTCATGCCGAACGCGAGCACAGGCATTCTGGGCTCCATCTTTCTTGCCTTGGCACGCGCCCTCGGCGAGACCATGGCCGTAACGATGGTGATCGGCAACACGCCGAAAATCAGCGCTTCGCTCTTCTCGCCCGGTTATTCCATCGCCTCGGTCATTGCCAACGAGTTTGGCGAAGCCGCCCCTGGTCTGCATCTCTCGTCGCTCATTCTCTTGGGGTTGGCCCTGTTCGGGCTCACCATCGTCATCAATGCCATAGCGCGCCTGTTCATCATGGCCACCGCGCAGAAGGGCGCCTAGACCATAGTGCAGACCATCTCGCTCAGGCGCAAAGTCACCAACGCGGTCATGCTGACCGTCACCGGTCTCTTGACCCTCGCCGTGGTGAGCGTGCTCTTCTTCATTCTTGGTTACTTGCTGTGGCACGGCGGGCGTTCGCTCACCTTTGCGTTTTTCACCCAACTACCCAAGCCGACCGGCGAAACCGGAGGCGGTATGGCCAATGCCATCGTCGGCAGCGGCAAAATCCTGCTTCTCGCGAGCCTGATCGGCGTGCCAATCGGTTTTCTCGCTGGAGTCTATCTTTCCGAGTACAGCGGCAAGACCTTCGCTTTCCTGATTCGCTATGTCACCGACCTGCTGAACGGCGTACCCTCCATCGTGATCGGCATCGTCGCCTACGCGCTGGTTGTGGAGCGCATGAAACACTTCTCCACTCTGGCGGGTGGAATGGCACTGGGCATTATGATGATTCCCATCGCGGTCCGCACCACCGAAGAATTCCTACAGTCGATCCCAAAGTCGCTGCGCGAAGGCGCTCTGGCTCTGGGAGCCACCAAGTCGCGAACCATCTTTACCGTGGTTGTGCCGGCGGCCATGTCCGGCCTCACCTCCGGCATGATGCTGAACCTGGCGCGCGTCGCTGGTGAGACGGCGCCGCTGCTGTTTACCGCTCTCGGCAACCAGTTTTGGAGCCAAGGCTGGCTTCAG
>JBAUOG010001035.1:0-4299 GCA_049579625.1 Bryobacteraceae bacterium | reverse complement strand
GTCCAGCTGCTTCCATAGTCCGTGGTCACTTACTCGTGAATACCAATGAGGCCGAGAATTGCCCACTCCTCTGATTTCCCTCCGAAGGTTACGGTGAAACTCCGTGACAGTTGCTACGCGAGATTCTGGATCAGCACCTACACGAATTTGCTCTGCTGCCCGGCGTTTCATTGTGACAAATCGTTTTAACCAGCGCCTGACCCTCATAGGATCGGCGCGAGTCTCAGCATCGAAATGCTTCAACCCCAACCACGACACGCCGTCCTGCAATCTTGCAATGTTCGTCTTAGGCATAGAGATTGACAGCCCTAAGTTCTCTAACGCTCCGCGTACCCACTCATGTGCAGCCTGTGCTTCCGTTTCGGATTTACATAACACCAAGATGTCATCAACGTAGCGAAACCAATGGAACCGCTTCTGGGCTTGACCGTCCAGATTAGCCAGATAGAGCTCAGCCAGACAAGAAGATAATGAAACGCCGGGCGGCAAGCCCGCTACCGGAAAATCGCATTCGCGTCCCGAATGCCAGGCAGGTCCGGCAATTATGTGCTCTGACCACCTGAAAAGCAGACTTCGGGTTATGGGTTCGTCTATCAAGCTGGCAGCTTGTTCAGCAACGCGATCACGCGGGACTGACCCAAAAAACGCCTGAATATCAGTCCTCAACACGAAGGGACAACTGATTGTGGCAACGTCACGTCTAAAGCTGTCTATCATCTCAACCGGTTTTGGGGGTTTAAGTGAAGTCCCCCATCGTTTCTGCGCCGCTGCGCAAACAACGTCACTCATTACTCTCAAGACCAGTTGATCTCGAATGCGAGCCACATAGATATTACGCGATACACCTCCCTCCTTAGAGTGCTCAAACAACAACAGTCGGCCAAAACGATATGAGGGCAGACCATCCTGGTCAGTGCGATGAATTCTTCGTGATATTTCTCTGAGGTTTTGAGCCAGACCAGCCTCAAAC
Organism: Bryobacteraceae bacterium; assembly: GCA_049579625.1. Taxonomy (GTDB): domain Bacteria; phylum Acidobacteriota; class Terriglobia; order Bryobacterales; family Bryobacteraceae; genus CAJCIT01. The sequence goes on along the minus strand of JBAUOG010001035.1, from coordinate 3,329 downwards.
GTTTCGGCTCGGGTACCATCGGCCCCCGCCGCCAACTCTCTCTTTACCGAGGTGTGCGGGCGACGACGCATTTTCTGCCACGTCTCACTTAGTGACTCGAGACTATAAGGCGAATCCGTCACTGCAGAGCCTCGCGGAACAACATACCTAGGCGATCCAGTTCAGATGGGAGCAAATGCCATTTGTAGTTTCCGCAGTGCACACGAACCCGCCTACGGAGCACGTCTCTCTCTCTCGCAAGAGGATATACATCGCTTACTTCGCGCGCTGCGTATAAACACCACTGCTGACCAACCGATATGGGAGTTGGCGAATCCCAAACGAGGTCAGCGCAGCCTTTGACCAGAAATGCAGCTAGCTTTTTGGAGTCCTCTACTTCCAGCTGAATCTCGCGGGGCCCTGCAAGAAACCACAGGGTGGTGCCTTTCCACCGCAACTTAAAGCCAAAATGGCCTTCGTCGGTATCACTAAGTTCAATAGTGCGAGTAGTGAGCAGCACTTCCGCATCTCGTCTACCACGGGCGATCAGCTCGGATCGTACGTTCGAGATGGTCAGCGATGACTCTCCGTCCTTTCTCGTTACCAGGAGATTCGTTTCGTCAGTCACGCGAGATTAACCCTTAACCTTTGCGAGGGCTTCGTATTCCTTCTTGGTCCTCTCAATCTGTTCGTGAACAGTTGCGGCAAGTTCAGCAAGCAGATCCCCGCCCGCCAACTCTCTCTCTTCGGCCCGCTTTTTCAGCTTGGCGATTTCGCTTTGCCACAACATAGCTAATTCCTTTTGGATAGCAGCAATACGAGCTTTAGCCATACTTATCTGCCGAATAAGCCGGATTAGTTCGGCGCCGATCCCTTCGCCCTCCACGGCGTCCGCGCCGTCCTGGTACTCGTCGAGAATACGCTGGAGGGCTTCGGCGTCACCTGCCTCATACGCGCGGTTGGCCTCGGCCATGAAGCGAGTGCGGCGCTCCAAATCGACTGAATCCTTGGCTAAGTCAGGATGGATGCGCCTGGCTACTTCACGGTACAACCGCCTAAGGTCGGGAGACGGCTTGAAGTCGCGAGCTTCAGATGCCTTGCCGTGGGCCTCCTCGTGGGTCTGGCGAGCCTGATCGCGGGCCTGCTGCGCCTGCTCCTTCGCGGCAGCGGAAGGGTCAAGCCTGGCCCGCAACTCCGAGATTAGCGCCTTCCATTCGTCCAGTTCTGCGTAAAGGGCACCAACCTGTCGCAGGTAACGGCCCTCAAACGCGGCAAGCTGGCTGCGAAGATCGACGAGGTCCAGTTCAAGCTCTGCGAGAGTTGCCCGAATCGCGGCCAACTCGTCGCGTTTGCGGAGGATTTCCTCTTCTTCCGGCTTTAACCGTCGGGTGAGATGGCCTGACATTCGTTGAGTACCTCTCAGATTAACGCCGAACCTCACTCGTTGGCTAGCGCTACCGCTGTAAGATCAGAGGCGATGGGCTTACGCTTTCAACGCCGGATTCGGATTGCGCCCGGGGTACGGCTGAATCTCAGCAAGTCGGGTATTGGTGGGAGCGTAGGCCGTACCGGCTTGCGGCTGGGCCTTGACGCGAAGCGCAGGAAGTATTTCTCGGTGGGCTTACCGGGAAGTGGCCGTCTTACTGTACGTCGTTTGGGAGGCCAGTCACGCCCGAGACCCGGAAAAAAGTGGGCTATGTCGTGATCGCAGGCGCAACCTACAATCCCGAGTAGGGCAAGTGACAGGATATACGCAGGCAAATTATCAGACGTCGTAGCTCAACTCTTGTTGGGCTACGCAACCTGTGGCCCCTTGAGACACGAGTGTACAATCATTGAACCAGGGAGCCACAATGATTGACCCGGTCGCATTGGCAACGATCACGTCGGCGGTGAGCGTTCTCGGAACTGAATATCTAAAAGGCTTCTCCACAGAAGCCGGGAAGGCGACATGGACGGGCGTCAAGGCGTTGTTCCGATGGGCCTCCGACCCCGAGCCTGCCGAGATTCCCGAGAAGGTCGCCACCACGCTTACCGCGTCACCTGATCTAACGGAGAAGCTGCTGGAACTGCTGAAGAACAATCAAACAGGAACAGCCTCAGCAATGGTCGGGAAGATCAGTGTGAGCGGTGGCAAGGTCGTCGTAGCGAACACCATCGTCACGGATCACTTCCAGATGTAAGGGCCTCTCTATAGATGCAGGACGATCCGACGCAGAAACCGCTCGTTGGCCAGATCGACGCTCACGACGGCGCGAGAGTCGTTGTCGCCGGAGCCATAGTCGGCGACGTCTACATAGGAAACAAGCCTGCAGGAAGCCTCGATCAACGTAATCGACTCGCCATGCTTGAACGAGTCCGTTCGGATTGGATTGATGGCGTCCTCAAGCAATCTCTGTATAAGGTGGCGCGGATCGAGCTTGGTCTTGAGGCGAAGGACGATGCGGTGGAGCTGCCCCTGAACGCAATCGTGCAGGTACCCGACCGTGCCCCGACGGTCATCCCGCCCGGCACCGGCATTGTTGACATCTTTGACAAACTCGGCCAAGCGCTGCTGATCCTCGGAGCGCCGGGCACCGGCAAGACCACGCTGCTGCTGGAACTTGCGGGAGCGCTTTTAGATCGAGCGTTTAAGGATGAGAGCCATCCGATTCCGGTCGTCTTCAACCTCTCTAGCTGGGCTCTGAAGCGAGAGCCGTTGGCGAAGTGGCTCGTTTCTGAATTGAACCTGCGAAGCTTCGTACCCAAGAAGATCGGTCAGCGATGGGTCGGGGAGGACCACGTGCTTCCGCTCCTGGATGGGTTAGACGAAGTAGATGCAACCCATCGGCGGGCTTGCGCCGATGCCATCAATCAATTTAGTGTCGAGCACGGACTACTTCCCATAGCAATTTGCAGCCGCAGTGCCGATTTTGATGTTCTGGCTAGGAAACTTCGGGTGCGCGGTGCTGTTGAGGTGCAGCCCCTAACGAGGGAACAGATCGACTGCTATTTGGAAAGAAGCACCGAACTGCTGCCGCTGCAGGCGGCAATTGGGGTCGATCCGTCTCTAGCGGAGCTGCTTGCGTCGCCGCTCATGTTGTGGGTGGCGATGCTTGCGTATCGAGATTCTCCGGTCCACATCGACAAGGCGGAAGACCTCGATCACAAGAGGCTACACCTGCTAAAGACGTTTGTTCTCGCGATGTTCAGGCGAAGAGCTGTAGAGTCACGATATACAGAAAGATCGACACTGCACTGGCTGTCGCGATTAGCTTCTGCTCTGCAACGGGAACAGCAGACGGTCTTTTACTTAGAGAGTCTTCGGCCAACTTGGCTGCCGATCTACGGATATCCGTGGCTCTCTAAGG
>JBAUOG010001034.1:0-1834 GCA_049579625.1 Bryobacteraceae bacterium | reverse complement strand
AAGAGAGCTTCCATTGCCTCCATGCCTCGCTGGTCTGCAAGGGTTGAGAACATGCGACGCATGACCACAACGGCACGCAGCGTCTTGTCGTCAAGCAGCAGTTCTTCGCGGCGAGTGCTGGAGAGCGAGATGTCGATGGCAGGGAAGACACGGCGTTCTGCAAGTTTGCGGTTCAGGATCAGCTCCATATTGCCGGTACCCTTAAATTCTTCGTAAATCACGTCATCCATACGGCTGCCTGTGTCTACCAGTGCCGTGGCGATGATCGTCAGGCTTCCACCCTCTTCGATCTTACGGGCTGCGCCAAAGAAGCGTTTGGGCGGGAATAAGGCACTTGGATCGAGACCGCCGGAGAGCGTGCGCCCGCTGGGCTGCACCGCCAGGTTATATGCACGGCTCAGTCGCGTAATGCTATCAAGGAGCACTACGACGTCACGTCCGCCTTCGACCAGGCGTTTGGCTCGTTCGAGTACCATCTCGGCTACGCGGGTATGTGCCTCGGTTGGCTCATCAAATGTCGAACTGATCACTTCTGCTCTCACCGAACGCTTCATGTCAGTTACTTCTTCAGGTCGCTCACCAATCAGTGCAATCATCAAATGGGCATCACTGTGATTTTCTGTGATGGAGTTGGCGATGGATTTGAGGAGCATCGTTTTACCGGCTTTAGGAGGAGAGACGATCAAGCCGCGCTGTCCGCGCCCGATGGGAGCCACCAGGTTGATCATGCGACCAGAAATGTTCGAGGGGACAGTTTCCAGGTTGAACATTTCACGTGGGAAAATTGGTGTTAGCATATCAAAATGCGGTCGGCGTTTCGCGATTTCGGGGTCTACTCCATTGATGGCTTCGACACGCAACAGGCCATAATATTTTTCATTATCCTTAGGAGGACGAACCTGCCCGGAAACCATGTCCCCTGTCCGTAAACCAAAGCGGCGGATCTGTGACTGAGAGACATAGACATCCATATTACCTGGAAGGAAGCGTTCCTGCCTGAGGAAGCCAAATCCATCTTCTACGATTTCCAACACACCGGCACTGAAAATGTTGCCTTGCTGTTCGGTATGGGCCTGGAGAAGTCGGAAGACGAGGTCTTGTTTCTTGAGGGTGGTATAACCAGAGAGTTCGAGGTCGCGAGCTATGTCGCGTAGCTCCGTTATAGTTTTCGTTTCTAGTTCTGCGATGTTCACGTTGTTCTAGGGCGGAACAAATCCAAGGGAAGTAACACGCCCTTTCTCCTTTCTGTGTTGAACCTGGAGTTATTGAGGGAAATAGTAAGTACAAGCCTGCTTTTCGGACATAAACCTGAAAAACATGTGGTAACAATGATCATCAATTTTGATGGGTGAAAGAGGCACTGACCAATACCTAAGACAGCTTACGATGCCACAACATACACATAGGAACCTGCGGAACTATAAGATGGTGCGGTTCATACCTTAGGAGCTAGCATCACTATACCACAGGCACGAGCTTGTGTCAATAGATTTCGCGCTTTATAGGTAATTTGTATTATACATGAGTTATTCACGAGGTCAATAGTTTGCATTCAAAAATGCCCAACTGATTATTCCGCGCGGATAATAGTGCCCAACCCAGTCCTGACCATTATCACGCATGCCATCACCAAAGTTTAGCTCAAGCGCTATGTTGTGCATGAAAGCTGCATCAGTCACATCTATACGACTGCAACTCGTACATCCATGAGTGGCATACACCAGATCAGCAATAATTCCAGAGAGCATTACTTTGCTGAACCATTCATACCGCAGACAAACGTTACCAGGGCATTGAGAACCTGCTGTGCGTGCTGATTGCAACGAGATCATGT
>JBAUOG010001033.1:0-2680 GCA_049579625.1 Bryobacteraceae bacterium | reverse complement strand
GAATCAGACGAACCTCGGCGGCCAGATTGTTGGCGGGCAAGATGAGCAGGTCGTGCGCGGGATCGTAGGCAGAGCCGCCCCAATTCATACCGCCCACATTCCCTGGAAAGATCAGCGACCCCTGGATCGATGGCGGCGTGAAGATGCCATCATTGCGCAACTTAGAAATCTCGGCTTTGCACCAGGCGCGATCTTCGTCATCAATGCCCCACGCCGAATTCGGGTCGAACGATTGCCGCACTAGCGGTTTGGGAAGAACCGGTACGGGTTGGGTGGGGGACGATGTCTCGCCGGGGATGTCGCTCTTGGGAGCAGGTTTTTCTTCCACGCCGAAGATGGACCGACCGGTTTCGCGGTTCAGAATGAAGAGGTGCCCGGTTTTTGAGCCAACGGCCAGGGCGGGAATTAGCTTGCCGTTTTGGTGAATATCGTAGAGCAGGGGCGGCGAAGCAACATCGTAATCCCACAGATCATGATGAACCGTTTGAAAATACCAGACTGGCTCGCCAGTCTCAGCGTTTAGGGCCACGATGGAGTTGGCGTATACGTTACTGCCGAGTCGCTCGCCGCCGTAGTAGTCCGGGCTCGGGCTGCCGGTAGGGACGAAGACAAGATTGCGGGCCGGATCGACGGCAATGATGGACCACGCATTAGCCGCACCGGTCTTTGCGGCGCTACCGTTTTTCCAAGTTTCCGCTGCGGGCAGGTGCGGATCCTGGGGGATGGGATCCCATGACCAGAGTTGTTTGCCGGTCAGCACGTCAAACGCTCGCACTTCACCGCTGGGCTGGTCGGTTGCGCCGTTGTCGGCGATGCCCGATCCCACCACAATCGCGTTCCGAATGACGGCGGGCGGCGAGGTCTCTTCGTAATCGGCAAAGCCGCGCGGCGCGATGCGCAGGCCATGGCGAAGATCAATGATGCCGTTGTCACCGAAATCAGTACACGGCTTTCCATTAGATGCGTCGAGGGCGATCAGGCGGGCGTCGATGGTCGCGATGTAAATGCGCCGCTGGCCTTTAGCCGGTGCCCAGGTGGAAACGCCGCGATTGGCGTAATCGCCGTAGCCTTTGTCCCTTGGGATCTTCGGATCGTAGGACCAGCGCTCCTTGCCGGTCGTGGGGTCGAGAGCGATGACTCGGCCCAGGGGAGTGCCCAGAAAAATCGTCCCATCGACATAAAGCGGCGTGGCTTCGAAAGCGGTGGCGCGACTGTCCGCGGGCTTATAAGCATCGCCCGTGCGGAAAGTCCACGCCGGCTTCAGGTTCTTGACCGTCTCGCGGTTGATGGCCGTCAGCGGCGAATAGCGCTGTCCACCGGGATCGTGGCCATAAGCAGGCCAGTCGCCGGGGGCGGGCGGAGTCGCGGCGAATAACAGCGACGCTGCAGCCATAAAGACGAATGTGTCAAAAAGAGTTCGTCTCACTAAAGGCGCGTTCACAGAGGACATTTTTTGATTATGCCGCTATCGGCATGGGGCGGAGAGTCCGCTACCGCAGTGCGGCGAGGAACGGCTCGGCAAAGTCCCGCGCTGCGTCTGGTTGCGGACAGTTAAACACCAGAAACAGATCGTTCCGGTAGGCGATTGACTTGCCCGGTGTGGTGCGCCATCTTTGTGCAGCCTCGAAAGCGGAGCCACTGGAAGGCATTTGATAAAGGTCAACCGAGATTGGTAGTGATCCGGAGTAAGTCAGACGAGTGCCTGATACAGCGCCGGCTACCAAATCGCCCGAACTGATCGCTTCCACGCTCGTGCGATTCCATTTGGCTGTTACTTGGTCGGGAACGGCGCCGGGGGCGCGATCAGCGAGAGATCGAGGCGGCTGGCAGGAAGCCAATACCAGGAGCGTGAGGCAGGCAGACCCCACCGCGATCGATAGCCAAACGCGCCTAGCTTGCGAGTGGAATTCCGTTGCGCTCAAGGACGGCCTTGACATCGTTGGTGGAAAAACGGGTGGCGTCATATTCCACAAAGAGTTCATCTAGCGATGGGCGTACGCGGGCCTGGAAGATGCCGTAGACGGAGTGTATGCGAGAGACAGCGGCGAGATCGTCATCACCAAGCGCCCGGGAAAGCCGATAGGTTTGTTGCATCTTCGTCATCGGCAATCAGGATATCATCGCTTTCACTAACCCCGATCGATTCTCCAGAGTATCTGGCGAAAAATTCCCAACCAGACTTCGGCGTCGTGGGCAGGCAGGTGAAGGCGTTTAATGAGACGGCGCAGCTTGAGTTCGGTGGAATGGCGAGTTCGCTCATTGATGTAGCTGCTCTTGGAGAGAATTTCCAGCAATAGAGCATTGATTCGCTCCAGGTCCTGGTTGGTTGCATTAGCCGGTGCCGGGAACTGTTCCAAGGCGGCGCGGCTCTTCCGGCTCAATTCATACAGGCAGATTGAGACAGCTTGGCCGAGGTTCATGGACCCGTGCTCGTCCCGAGTAGGAATTCGCAGAAACCAATGGCAGTGGCTGAGGTCGTCGTTGGAGAGGCCGAACTTCTCGGAACCAAAGAGCAGCGCGACGCGTGCGGTCTCCCACTGCCGCTTAATCAGACGGCCTGCGCTTTCCAGGCGATGGAGTGGCGCGTGGAGGTCGCGGCGGCCCAGCGAGGTAGTGCCAACGATCAACGAACAATCGGCGACGGCATCGGCCAAGCTCTCGAACACCTTGGCGCTTTCCA
>JBAUOG010001032.1:0-2234 GCA_049579625.1 Bryobacteraceae bacterium | reverse complement strand
CAAAAATGGCCGCCTCGAATTGCCCCAGTCGCACAAACTTGCCCCCTCAAACCAGCTTGTGAGATATGCGGGCTAGCTCTTGATCCCCTCGAAGGCTTGTTCGATCTCGGCGCGGGCGCCGGGTGTTGGTGGAACCAGCGGAAGTCGTGGCGGCCCACCGTAGAAACCATTCAGGTCCATGGCATGCTTCAGTCCGGGTACGCCGTACTTCGCTGTCACCAACTGGGCGGCAAGTTTGATGCGCTCCTGCCAATCGGCGCCCGCCTCGTTTTCACGGGTTCGGAATGCCTCCCAAATTGTGATGCAAGCATAGGGAGCCGCGTTGGCGAACGCGAGAATGGCCCCATTGGCCCCGGCCAAGAGCGAAGTCCAGAGGGCCGTCCCGGACCCCGATAGCACCTGGAACCCCGGCTTGACCGCCTTGACGGTGGCGGCCAACTTCTCCACGTTGCCGGAGCTGTCTTTGAGGCCCACGATGTTGGGGTGATGGGACAGCTCTGCGATCGTCTCCACCGGTAGATCGAAACCGCTGACCGCAGGCATATTGTAGAGAATCACCGGCAGCTTCGATTGGTCAGCAACCGCCCGGAAGAACAGAGCCTGTGTGCCGGGATTGCGCATGGTGTTGGGATAGTAATGTGGGGTCAACACCAGGGCCGCGTCGAACCCGGCATCGCCGGCGCGATTGGAGAGCAGCACGGTTTCGCGAACGCTCTCCGCGCCCGTGCCGGCGATGAGCAAGCGGCCATCCGTAGTCGCTCCGCGGATCCACTGCCAGAGTTGCACCCGCTCCTCGACGGTTAGCAACGCGTTCTCGCCGGTCGATCCGCCGACGACATATCCGGCAAGAGCCACCTGATTCAGGCGTGAGATGTTGTGAAATACTTTGGTGCGGTATAGCTCGCCCGCATGATCAAAGGGTGTAGTGAGGGCGGTGAAGATGCCTTGCAGTTTCATTTGTGTTGCTCTTTAGATAATCGCTCAAAAGTCCGCTTGCTCACGCGCGCGGTTCAGTGCTGATTCCCGTGGCAGAAAGGGGCGAAACAGAAATGGGGCCCGGCCGCATTGTCCGGATGCCGCCGAGCCCCACGCAAACAACCGATCTGAACTTACTTGGCGACGTAGGTGATGACGAGCGTGTAGAGAGCGAGTGACTCGATCAGCACCAGGCCGAGGATGAGTGCGAAACGGATAGCCGCGGTTGCGCCGGGATTGCGCGCCATGGCTTCGGCGGACGAGGCAACAGCCTTGCCTTGACCTAGACCGCAGAGACCGGCAGCGATGCCCATCGCGATGTACGCAGCGGGCAAGCGCAGGTCTGCCGCGCCACCCGATGTGCTTTGAGCCATCATGGGGCTCGCCATGGCTAATGCGCCAAGGCCGAGCATTGTCAGTTTGTTCTTCATTGTCTTACTCCTGTATGAAAATACCGGCAGGAGGTGGTTCCACACCGTGTCCTGGGGGACCGGGGGCTCACACTGCGCGGCGTCGAAAATGCCTTATTCACGCCACGAAGCATCCTAACGTGGCACAGGCTTTAGCCTGTGAACGCTAATGTTCGTGGGAAACCGCACCACCCACGTAAATCATTCCTAAGAGGGTAAAAATATAAGCCTGCAAGACCCCGACGAAAAAGTGCAGAGCGATGAATATAGCCGGGACGGCCACCTTGGTTAGCCCCAGGAACGTCAAATACACCTGTTCGCCCGCGAACATATTCGCAAAAAGACGAATGGTGAGGGATAGAGGCCGTGCCAAGTTGCTGATCAGCTCGATCGGCAGCATGATCGGCGCAAGTAACAACATCGGCCCAATGAACTGCCTCAAATATCCGACGCCGTTGGCGCTGAATCCGGCCGCATTATAAAAAATGAATGTCGCGATCGCCAAGGCGCACGGCACCGGGGGAAACATGGTGGGCGATTCGAAGCCGGGAATCAGGCCGATCAGATTCATGAAAAGTACGAAGAAGAAGATGGTTCCGAAATAGACCCGGAATTTGTGGGCGTCATGACCGATGGCGTCCTCCCCCTGCGCGTTCAGAAACTCGTAGATGACTTCCAGCAGGTGCTGCAGTTTGCCGGGTTTATCCACTGACAGTCCCGCACGCGCAACGGCGAACAGAACCACGATGAAGAGCACAACCAGCAACTCCATCGACATCCAGTTCGACCAGGGATGCTGGGGGTGGTGGCGCATGCCGATGGCATCGAGGAGTGAGTTGGCCGGTCCGG
>JBAUOG010001031.1:0-10301 GCA_049579625.1 Bryobacteraceae bacterium | reverse complement strand
GTCACTCCCACGCTTTACCAACCGCACTGCTTCGGCATCACCTAGCTCCGCAAATAGAGTAGTTTTGCGATCGGGAGCGAGCGAATAGATGCGGCCTTGGCCGTCGGTTGAAAAAAGAATGTTGGCGCCGTCCAGCAGCAAGTCGTAGACGTTGTCGTCCTTCGAACTCCGGAGCGTTTCAACTGTCTTATCCGGGCTGATGCGATAGATGGCTGACTTCTCCACTCCGCTGACGTCCACTACCTGGGCGCCCTGCGCAGCGGGCACAGGAGTAATGGTAGATGTCGCGGTGCCCTTTGTCGGGTCAGCGTTCTTCAAGCCGCCGATTTGGGCCGGCGCGCCACCCGCGGAGTTGTCGCTGGCGTCGGTGACTGAAACCACAGTCGGCGTCGATGCCATCACTGCCATGTTCGTCGCGTTGGCCGAAGCGGTTTGCGTGGCGACCCGGGTACTGAGCCCACCGCCCAGCGCAGATGCGTAGACGGTGCCGTCCGTTCCGACGGCCAGGCCATGAATCTCCGGCAGCGTGGATTTGTAGAGGATGGTGCCCTGGTCTTTGGAGGCGATATCGAACAGCAGGCCATTTGGTTCACTGCCCGCGTAGAGGTGGCCGTTCGGCCCCAACGCGAGCGATGTGACATTCTGCTGGCCGGTTTCAAAATACGGCGCGGGCTTGCCGGTGGCATTGGCCTTAGCCGCGTTGTCGATTCTGTAGATGCGACCTTGATCTCCGGTGGCAACGTACAAGCCGCCCTGCGGCGCAGGAAGCAGTGCCCAGATGTATTTCGCGTCCGGATGAAAGACCTCGGCCGCTTTGCCGTTCTCAATTCGATAGACGCCGCCCTTCGGCGATGTGGCCGCATAGAGGATGCCGTGGGCATCAAAGCACAGGGCAAACACCTCAGGCTGCTCTGCCGAGAAAACCACGGTGCTGACGCCCTTCGGGTCAATTTTGTAAACTTTGCCGCGATGGCCGGTGGCAGCGTATAGGGAGCCATCGGGCCCCGGGACGACTGTCCACAAAACAGGCTGCTCCACCGTGGTGGACTTACGTATGCTGGCGCCGGGCAGCAATGCGCCATCGGAGGTTAATGCCAAGCCCTGCAGCTTGCCTTTGAGAAACTCCGCATAGCTGCCGGTTTCCCAGGTAGTGCTGGAGGCAGCGAATAGCGACGCGCCCAGGTTGGCGGCGAGCGCAACTACTGTTATTAATCTGCGAAAACTTCTACCGTTCACTCTTTTACTTCCACCTGAATAGTCTTGTAGCCGCTGACCACATAGTTACCGGGATCGACGGGCATCTCCGCCACGGCCGACCCGCGAAGGGCGAAGAGCATCGTAGCCCCGGTTCCGGCGCCGCGCGCCAGGATCATCGAGACCGAGGGCGGCGGATCGGTCAGCTCGGTTCCCGAGAGCGGAAAGGACGGCTCTTGACGCCACACACGCAAGTACGCGCGGTCACTCGGGCGGATCGCACAGAGCTCGTGAATCAATTGGTCGGGCGAACCGGCAGCGACGGGCGAGAGGCCGGCCAATTCCGGATAGTTGAGGCCGTTGGCATCGCTGACGGTCAGGTTCAATGTGCCGTTGGGTGCGCCAATCGGTATCTGTACGTGGGCGGAACGCGTCACTTCCAGACCGTTCTCGCCGCTAAACAAAATGGAGACGTCGATGGAGCCGCCCGGCTTAACGTCGCGCCGGGAGGCCCAGATCTGGTCAATCTGCACTGTCTTCTTCAGTTCGTCGGGCTCCAGGATGAACGAGGCAGACTTCACTTTGAGCTCTTGAAAGCCGGATTGCAGTGCGAAGGAAAGAGGCACCACGGAGTTCGCGGCAGCCTGCATGGCAACGCTAAGGTCGCTGGCGAAGACGTTCTTGATGACCAATGGCTGCAGGTTGCCCTCAAACTCGACCCGCCCCTCAACGCGCAAGCTCGATGCGCCGAGCGTGCGTTCCGTGGCGTCGACAGCGGAGAACAAGGCGACCTGGGTGAGAAACGGCGTTAACAGGCGGTCGTTCACCACTTCGATGTGATAGCGATGGGACGAATTGCCCTGAGCACGCACCTCAATGGATAGCGGCACCAGGTGCGCCGACCGGCCAATTTCTCCGGCCACCGCGGTGCTGCGGTCGCTGGTCATGCTGCCCGCCCACTGCTTCGCCGCAGAGATCTTGTAGGAGGCGTTCAGGTTAGGCAGAATCGCGAGCACTTCGGCGCGGGAAAAAGGCAGCTCGGTAGATCCGGCGGCCAGGAAGCGGTGGCCGAAGGCGTAGATCTTTTGGCCATCGACATAGGTCACTGTGCCATCAGCACTCATAACCATGTCGCCTGTCATCAACTGGACACTGATCATCGAACCGGGCAGGATCGGACCAGGATCTGTCTGAGCGCTGGAACCGGAACTGCCGCCGCCCAGCCCGGTCTGGGCCTCGAAGCCAAGCGTCTGTAACGGGCCGGCGAAAGCGCGAACCGTGGCCTCCGTAAAGCCGGTCATAGCCAGCGGGGTGCCGATATCGCGCAAACGTCCGAATGGTGACTCGACGGCGGCTGGCACGCCGCTCGGGAACGAAGCCTTCGCAAGCAGCGGGTTGGCGGTCGCGCCGGGATAGAAATCGCGCAGGCCCGCACCGGCCGGCATCGTGGGCCGCTGGGTGTTGGGGGCTGATTGGTGTGCAGCCGGGGTGGCGTCCGCCAACATCTGCTCAATCGGCTGGATGCCGGCTATGGCTTCCTTGGCGAAGGGGAACCCCAGAGCGACCGCGCCGACCAGTTTGCCGTCTATATAAACAGGGCTGCCGCTCATGCCCTGGATAACTCCCGTGTCTGCAAGCGGACCGCCTGTCAGCTTGGCCAGAATAATCGATTGTTGGGGGCCAGAGCCTTCCAGCACACCCAGGATCTCAACCTGGAACTCTTCGATCTGATTGCCATGAAAGACAGTTCGACCCACGCCATGCAGGCCGGGCCGGATGTCGCGCAACGGAAAAAACGGCGTTGACGGGGGCTGTGCCTTGGCTGAGGCGGCTAGCCAGGCCACCAGGAATAACGAACTAAGGGCGAGAATGAAACGAGGATAACGCAAAGGATCTACTGTTAAATGACGGTGCCGGAACGGCCTTGGGATACAACCGTTATTGTAAGCTGCTAACCCGGTGAGCTGTAACTGGCTCGAAAAACGGCGACCGACCATCCGCTGGCGCGAAGCCGCCAGCGCACGTTTGCCGGGCTTTTGTTAATCTGGAAGTGAACCTCTTCTGGTCGTATTTCACTCTCAGTCTTACCTCAATGGAAACCGTAAAAAATGGGCCGGATAGTCCGGCCAGCGTTGATGATGATGTTCGGGAAAGCCCTGCCGACCCAAAGCCGGTTGTGGCCGCCCTTGACGGGGCCGAACGCGAGCAATTGATCAAAGAAAAGAACGAGTTACAGGACTTGCTGCTGCGCAGGCAGGCGGAGTTCGAGAACTATCGCCGGCGCATGGAGCGCGAACGCGGCGAGTTGTTTGAATTCGCGAATATGGACAGCGTGAAAGCGCTGCTGCCGATCATTGACGACTTTGAACGGGCTTTGAAGGTGGAAAGCGCCGACAAGGAATACTCGCGCGGCATGGAGTTGATCTATCAACGTCTGTTCGAATCTCTGAAGAAGTTGGGCCTGGAGCCGATCTCAACCGAAGTAGGGACCAAGTTCGATCCACACATTCACCATGCGGTGGATATGGTGGACACCCAAGACCACCCCGACCAGACCGTGCTGAAGGAATATCAGAGCGGATACTACTTCAAGGGCCGGTTGCTGAGGCCCGCGATGGTACAGGTCGCGGTGAATCAGTAGCTCCGAACGGATGGAATCTGACTGCACATGAGCGTGGCGAAACGAGACTATTACGAGATTCTGGGCGTCGAGCGGACCTGCGACGAACAGTCGCTCAAGAGCGCTTATCGCCGGTTGGCGATGGAGCACCATCCCGACCGCAATCCCAACAACCCCACGGCTGAGGAGAAGTTCAAGGAGGCAGCCGAAGCTTACTCGGTATTGAGCGATGCGCAAAAGCGTGCCGCTTACGACCGCTATGGCCACCAGGCTGTCAACAACGGGGCGCAAGGATTCGACCCGTCGCAGTTCGGCGACTTCGGTGACATACTGGGCGACCTGTTCGGGTTCGGCGATATCTTCGGTGGCGGAGGCCGACGGCGAAACCGCGTGCAGCGCGGCGAAGACCTGCGCTACGACCTTGAGATTTCATTTGAAGATGCGATGCGCGGGCTCGCGGCCGACCTGCAGGTTCCCAGGCTGGAAGCCTGCGGCAAGTGCCAGGGATCGGGCGCCGAGCCGAATGGCGGCATGGTCTCCTGTATGGCTTGCGGTGGGCGTGGCGAAGTCATCTACCAGCAAAGCTTTCTTTCGATTCGTAAAACCTGCCCAACCTGCGGCGGGCGCGGCAAGGTAATCCGGCATGCATGCACTGCTTGCAAAGGCGAAGGCTATTCACGCTCCGAGAAGAAGCTCAAGGTGAATATCCCAGCCGGCGTAGACACCGGAACCAGGCTGCGGCTGGCGAACGAGGGCAATCCAGGACCTCCGGGTGGGCAGCCGGGCGACTTATATGTCGTCTTGAAGGTGGCTGAACACCCCATCTTTGCGCGGCACGAAAACGATCTGCATTGCACTCTGCCGGTGAATGTGGCCCAAGCTGTCCTCGGCGCCGAGATTGAGATTGAGACCTTTGATGGCCCGCAGAAGATTCGTGTCCCCGAGGGAACGCAGAGTGGAGCGCAGTTCAAGCTGCGGCATCTGGGCGTCCCGGAAGTAAACAGCCGGGGGCGCGGCGATCTGTTCGTACACATCGATGTGCAGATTCCGAGCAAGCTAACGCGCGAGCAGCGCAAGCTGTTCGAGCAACTGAAAGAACTTCTGCCGACCGACAACGCGCCTCATGAGAAGAGCGTGTTTGAGCGCGTGAAGGACTTCTTCGGCTAAGCAGCGGCAGAGTCCGCTTGCTTGACGCGCGCGGTTCGGTGCTGAAGATTTCACAAAGACTCGGCAGCGAGCGGACCTACTGCTCCCTCAACGCTGACATCGGCTCCGTTCGCGAAGCCAGCCAACCAGGCGCCAGACTCCCGACAGTCGTGATCAGCAAGATCAACAGCGGAGCCGCTATCAGCGCCAACACATCCGACACGTGCACGCCATACAGAAGCGTCGAGAATACCCGGCCCACAAGCGGTGCTAGCAAGATTCCGGCCACGATGCCGAACACAGCGAGTGTGAGACCGCTCGACACAACCATCCACACAACAGACGGCCGCGAAGCGCCCAAGGCAAGCCGGATTCCGATCTCGCGCCGTCGCTGCTCCACGAGATAGGTAAGCATCCCGTAGATTCCGATGGCGGCTAGCGTCATCGCCAGGGCCGCGAATGCTTCGCAGAGCCAAAGCGCCAGCCGCCTTTCAGCGAGTGCCGCGGCGCTGATATCGTCCATCGTACGGATCTCGGCGAGCGGCAACTCGCGATCCAGCGACGCAACTGCCGCCCGAGCTGCCGAGACGACTGTGGTCGGGTCTCCGTCCGTCCGAAGCGCGACAGTGAAGAGTGAAAATGGCGCCTGCGACATGGGCCACCAGAAACCGGGCTCCGCCGCTATGTCGGCAGGCTGGTCGCATACATCGTCGACCACTCCTATGATTCGATTCTTTACTTGGTCCCCCATGTCCAACTCGTGGCCAACTGGATCCGTGTCGGGGAAGTATCGTCGTGCCAACGCCTGATTGATCAGCAGAACGTGCGCTGATGCCTGTTGATCGCCAGACTCAATCCAACGGCCTTTCAGCAGCCGGAAACCCAGCGCGCGGAAGTAGCCGGGATCGGCTGCCTGATAACGTGCTTGAATATTCTCACCGGGATGAGCCGCCCGTCCGACGATGTCAAAGCTTGTGTTTTCGTCGTACCCGGTCCAAGGCAGGTTGGTCGTCACTCCCGCGTCGCGCACGCCGGGAATGCTCTTCAACTGTTCCACCAGCGCAGACTGGAACGCGGCAACTTTTGCTCCGTGGTTGCCGCTGTACTCTTTCTCGGGGAGCGCCAGCTGAAAGGTCAGGACGCCATTGGGGTCGAAGCCGTTGTCTCGCGCGGCCAAAGCATTTGAGCTTCGAACCAACAGGACCGCACTGAAGCAAAGGACACATGATAGAGCGACCTCCGCCGCAACCAGAAAGCCGCGCAGGCTCGTGATGCGATCCGCACCGGACATCGTCCGGTTGTCCTCGCTCAACCCATCGCGGGCATCGACTCCGATTTGCCGTAACGCGGGCACCAAGCCCGCGACCGTACTGGTGATCAAAGCGGCGGCTAGAGCGAAGCCTGCAGCGGCCCAACTGAAACCGATCTCGTGGAGCCGGGGAAAGTCCGCTGGCAGAATCAGCCGAAGCGCCGGAATCAGGGCCAGGGAAAGGCCGAGGCCAATGATGCCGCCGAGAACGCCCACAATCAGGCTCTCCGACAAGACCGCGCGAATCAGTCGCCACGCACTGCCACCGAGGGCTTGGCGAATGGCCAGCTCTCTCCGCCGCGCGAGCACCCGCGCTACGGACAGAGCGGCAATGTTCAGGCAAGCGACCAGAAGCACCAGTGCGCCGGCAATGACGATGATCTCGACCGTGACGCGGGAGCGGCCCACGACCTCGGAGGCGAGCGGCTCGACACGAGCGCGTCTGCCTTCATAAGCGTCGGGGTATCGGCGTGCGAGTTCGGCTAGGACGCGATTCAGATCTTCTTCCGCTGTCTTCCGGGTAACGCCGGGTTTCAGCCGGGCCACAGCGTTTGTGAAGTGCCAGTTACGCTGGGCATCTTCCTTCAGGTCGAGGTTAAGCGGTCGCCAAAGTGAAACCGTATCGCCCTGGAGCGGTGACCGGTAATCGCCGCCGACGTGTTGAAATCCAGCCGGCAGCACGCCCACCACCGTCCAGCTCTCGCGATCCAGGCGGATCTGCTTCCCGACGATCTGCGGATCGGCGTGGAATCTCGTAACCCAAAGCGTATGGCTCAGCATGACGACCCGGATCCCCTGGTGCAGGTCGGCGGGTGTAAAATTGCGGCCCATTGCCGGAGAAACCCCGAGCGTCGGAAGGAAATCGTCCGTGATGGCAACCGAGGTAAGGCGCTCGGCCCGCTCCTCATGCATTAAGTGGAGGTCGTCTCGGGTATACAGTCCAATGCCATCGAGCGTGCGGTTCTCTCGCTTATCCTCGCGGTAGTTGTAGATCGAAACGGGGAACTTCGGATTCCTCGGCGTGTATTGATAGACCCTCACCAACCGCTCCGGCTCGCGATACGGCAGTGGGCGAAGGATGACTCCGTCCACGATGGTGAAGATCAGCGTGTTCATCGCAACTGCAGCGGCTAGCGCTCCTCCCGCTACCGCCAGAAAGCCAGGACGGCGGCGGAGTGCCGACCACGCGTGGCGCAAGTCCATCACCGTTCCATCCAACCACCCGAGGCCGCGCTGATCGCGGACCTCGTCCAGGGCGGCATCAACGAAGCCGGCCCGCAGACGAGCCTGGCGTTCCGCCTCTTCACGAGAGAGCCCGCGCTTGAGACCCGCCTGGATTTCCATATCCATGTGGAAGCGCATCTCGGCTTCGGTCCGTTGTTCGTCCTTGCGCCGCCGAAATGGCGTCATAGCGCGCGTTAACCATTCGCGGAGTCTTGCCATATAGCCTCCTCGGATCAAATCTCGTTCAGCAGCCGATGCATGATGCCGGTCATGCGTTCCCAGCCCGCGCGTTCGATCTCAAGTTGTTTGCGACCCGACGCGGTCAACTCATAAAAGCGAGCGCGCCGGTTGTTCTCAGTGGTGTCCCACTTCGAGCGGATGAATCCTCTTTGCTCAAGACGCACGAGAGCCGGATATAGGGTGCCCATATTTAGCTGGATCGCGCCGTTCGACACCTGTTCGATGCGTGCGCCGATCGCGTAACCGTGCTGCGGGCCCAGCGTCGCCAGTGTCTGGAACACCATTAGATCGAGCGTGCCCTGGAGAACTTCGGTGCGGTCTTCCTTCGTTTCTCTATTTGTCACTCTAATAGAGTACTTCGAACTCCATTTGCCCGTCAAATGGAAGCGACGGTACGCCCTTCGGCTCATCCGCTCTTGGAAGAACAGGCAATGTAGGCGCGGGATAAGTCTGGCCGCCCGCGCGAGGGCTTACTTGAATATTCAGTTGTCAAGAAGCCAGGGCCTTGGCCGTCTTCGCGATGCAAAACCAACTATCCGGCTGCCGCCCGGCGGCACAAACCAGGGTGAGGACCATTCAGTGAGCGTTACGCAGCGGGGAAACCCTTCTCGCGCTGTTCGATCAGCTTGGCATGGCGATCGATCTGGTCCATTGAGTAGAGTAGAGCGACCCGCGATGCCGAAGGGCACGACGGGCCGCCCCCTCATCGAACCGGACGTGCGGATTTCCCGCATCCGGCTCTCCGGAAAGGGTCGCCGGAGGCATGCGCCGGCTGCCACTGAGGAGAAAGTTCGCGAAGAGATAACAGCCCTAACTGGCGACAGAAGATGTCAGAAGTGACGCCTTCCGGTAGCCTGGATGCGGGCGTAAATCTCCGCACCATTCAGATCCTGCTCGGCCACGCAAATTTGGAGACCACCGCCCGCTATCTGCACGTCAGCGATACTGCGGTGCGCTCGACCACCAGTCCATTGGAGCTCCTGGACCCCCTCGACATTGTTCAGGCTGCCACCACATTTCAGCTGACCGATGAGTGAACATCGGCTCGAACTGGCCGATGTTTTCCGCATACACGAAGACGATTTTCGGGCGCGATGGGGACAGGTGCTGTCGCGCGAGCAGGGAAAAGCCTTCGGGGATATTCGCGACTGCCGAACAGCGGTCCTGGGCGGCCATGTGGAGCAGTACGACTGCGGGCATCGCGTCCCCATGTACAACTCGTGTACCAATCGGAGCTGTCCGAAGTGCCAGGCTGCCGCTCGCGCTAAGTGGCTCGCGGAAAGGGAAGCGGAACTGCTGCCCGTGGACACGTACTTCCACGTCGTGTTTACACTGCCGCAAGAGATCGCCCACCTGGCATTGCAAAATGCGAGAGCAATCTACCGCATCCTTTTTCGCGCAGCCTCCGAGACCTTGATGACAATCGCGGCGGACCCCCAGCATTTGGGCGCCGAGATTGGCTTCCTGGCTGTGCTTCACACTTGGGGCCAGAATCTCCACATTCACCCACACATCCACTGCGTAGTACCGGGCGGGGGCATCAGCCAAGACGGTTCCCGTTGGATTGCCCCGCGCAAGAAGTCGTTCTTCCTGCCTGTAAGGGTTCTTGGTTGCCTCTTCCGGAAGAAGTTCCTGATCTATTTGGAAATGGCGTTCCAAAAGGGCGAACTCAGCTTTCACGGTGAACTGGAGCCGTTGGCCAAGCCGGCAGCCTTCACCGCCTTGTGCGACCAGGCTGGCCATCGCAAGTGGGTGCCGTACGCCAAACCGCCATTCGGCGGACCGGAACAGGTTCTCAAGTATCTGGCGCGCTATGTGCAACGGGCAGCCATTTCCAACAGCCGGCTCCTATCGCTGGAAAATGGGCGCGTCACCTTCGCATGGAAGGATTACGCCGACGGGAACCAGAGCAAAACGATGACGCTGGATGCGGTAGAGTTCATTCGGCGTTTTCTCCTCCACGTGCTCCCCTCCGGCTTTGTTCGTATCCGGCACTTCCGCTTTCTGGCCAATCGTAAACGTAAGGAAAAGCTGGCGCTGTGCCGCGGCTTGCTGCCTGCCCGGCAAACCGCCGCCGAGCCCAACACAAAGACTGGCGAGCAGGAGCCTCGCCGCTGCCCGATCTGCAAGGCCGGCCAGTTGCTCTTTATAGAAATACTCACGCCCGAGGCACTTGCCTGTTTGCCGAAGCCCTTGATCGCAGACACTTCATGACCGCTATGAGCACACTGTCCACCAAGCCATGGCCCACCTCGTTACCCTCGTCAGGGAGACAGCAGACCCCTGTCCGAAACCGTCGTTTTGGCGCGCAGAAAACGCTGGCTCCGGCTGGCAACCCTGGGACGGTCACCCTCCCCGGTGCCACAATGACCATTTCCACCGCGAGGTCTCTCCTCGCCACGCGCTTTTCCGCGACGCCATTCAAACGCAGAGCCATTCAATCCCCATAGCTCACCTTCCGGCTCAGTTCAACGCATTCTATCGGTAGTGCCCGCCACGAAGCTTCGATCTGCTCCGCGCCGGGACTTATACATGCGGGCACCACCGATAGAATGCTCTTCGTTATCG
>JBAUOG010001030.1:0-11298 GCA_049579625.1 Bryobacteraceae bacterium | reverse complement strand
CTTCTTCCCAGTAGGGCTCGGGAGCGACATCGGGAGAGTGGAACTGCTCGGCTCGCAGCCCGATCAAATAGAGTTCTTCAACCGTCTTGACCTGCGCCGGAGGCAACGCCGGTGTCACCGGTTTCGGCATCGGCATCGGGGTCAAGCGGATGGGAGAGTACGACACGAGTTCCTTGCCGTCCGCTGAAATCGAGGCGCGAAGGTCATGCTCGTCAATACCCGCAGGAATGGCGACCTGTTTCAGATATGGCTTGCCTGGGTCGATGGCAATTGTCTCTTCGAACAATACCTTCGAGCCGACCTCCAGCCGGACCGTCGCGGCAGCGTGCGCGGAGGTGGTATTGAAACCGACCTTGGCCGTGCCGGCTTTATCCACTTCCAGGTTGACGGCCGCTTCGAGATTGGCTTTCTTAACGCCGCCGATGTCGCGGAACGGATACCAATTCATGGAGAACGATTTCACGTCGAAGGGTTGGAGCCAGCTGTAGTCGGGCTGGTTATCGGAGTATGCGCCCACCATCAATTCGTCGTATGCGCCGTCCGTGTCCGTCAGGATTCCGTCCCACATCTTGCCGCGCGGCCCGTCGCCCCACGTCCAGACCTTTTTCCCGGGCACGATGTTGTGATCGGCAACGGCCATAGTCCCGGCGTTTTTGCCGTGGTCATAGCCGGCGAAGAAATCGTCACTGTAATTCCAGGCGAAGATCGAATTCGCCTGGACTTGATTCTTGTACCAACTGACATCCACACCCTTGGTGAAATCCGCGCCGGCATACATCGCGTTGGCGATGGGCCACTTGGTGAACTCAACCTTGCCGTGAAACGTGCCGTACTGGGTGCTGGGCGGGAAGATCACCTGGTAGTTCTCGTTGACGTGTACGGCCACGTTGGCAAAGCAGAGCATGGTTTCGACCACCGGTGTGCGGTTCAAGATGCGTACACGGGCTTCGACGTAGGACTTGCCTGGCCGCAGCGTGTAGCCGACAGCCCAGCGCATGCGGTGCCGCACTTCCAGTTCGCCGACCCAGACGGTCTTGCTGCCGTCGGGGTTCTCTTCGATGCTGTACTGCACGGGCAGAAACGTGGAGGCGCGGTGATGGTGCGGGATGTTCCATTCGATGCCACCGGAAATCCACGCTCCGATGAGCCCGATTAGCGCCGGCTTGATAACGTGCTGCCGATAGATGAAGTTGTAGCCATTGGTCTTGTCGACGCCTTCAAAGAGCCGGCCGCCGATCTCAGGAAGGATACCGATACGGATGTATTCGTTTTCGAGATAGACCATCTTGTAAGTCTTGTCGACCTTCTGATGGGTGAGGGAATCGTAGAGCGGATAAGGATAAACAACGCCTAGGGCGCCCTGGGAGTTGCGTCCCAAGTTGAAGATCGGATTCGGCTCCGGCTCGCCAGCGAGATAAGTGGGGATGACGGTGTTTTCCTCCCACGCCCGGACCGAAGAGGCGTCAGCGGCACAGAGCAACGAGGCAGCGGCGGTGAGAACAGCGAGACAGCCTGTCAAGCAAAACGGACTCGGCATGATACGACTCATGTGATTCCACTCCATTTCAAAGAACGAGATATGCCGCCAAATGCGCGACTGGAGAGCGCGCGCTTAAGTGCCAGCGACGGGGAAGATGAGGGGGCGCAGCGTCCCACCGCCTCTTCACGTTTCCGAGCATATGACTAGGGAATCTGAGTGTCTCTAATTGGTTTAGGGGAGATGGTGGTCGAAGACGGTGCTGAATGTGCGCAGGGTCCGCTGGCCTACAGACGCGTGCTGCTCGGTGCAGGAGCTTTTAGGCAGATTCCGGGCAAGCGCTCCGTAACCGTCGCGCCTCGGTAGGCGTCGCGAAAGTTAGTTAGTTAGGGCTGTTTAGAGATTCCGACCTGAAGCGCAGCAAAAAAAGCAGTCTGAGAAGCTTAATTAACGGGTAATGACCAGCGTGCCGGCGCGGTCGACGCGGGCAGCCCAGCGATCGGGAACCAGCGTAGTGGATCCGTAGTCGGTGATGAGCAACGGGCCGGGTCGAGCGGCTCCGCCGAAGGAATCGCGTGACGCGACCTCGACTTGACGCCAGTGCCCGCCGACGAAGACTCTGCGCCGGGCGGATTCGGTGACCTTCCTGGAGCGAAGGAAATGAAGTTCCGGCGGTTTGGTGGTGGTGATAGCGCGAAGTCGAATGGTCACGATCTCGATGAGCCGCGCGGGGTCAGAGTAACCGTATAGTTTGTGGTGAGCGGCGTGAAAGGCTTGGGCGGTATTCGCGTGAACGGTGGATTTGTCGATCCAGCGAACGTTGATCTCGTAGCTCTGTCCGGCATAGCGGACGTCGGCGCTGCGTTGGAACACAGCACCTCGGTTTTCCCGCCGCGCGGTCTCTTCAAGCTGACGAAAAGCTGGTTCGAGGTTCGCGAGGCCGAGCGCACCCTGCGAGTAATCCCGGACGCGGTCGGCCACTAACATTCCAAGTGCCGATAGGGCGCCGGCCAGCTCCGGCACGAGCACAGTGGCGATTTCCAGATTGGCCGCGATCTCGCAGGCGTGCAATCCCCCGCTACCGCCGAAAGCGAGCAGCGCAAAGCGTCGCGGATCGTAGCCCCGTTCGACGGAGACAGCGCGGACGGCGCGCTCCATATTCGCGTTCGCGATGCGGATGACGCCGGCGGCTGTCTCGACCGGGCTGAGGCCGAGCGGTTTCGATAAACGCTCGATGGCAACGCCGGCACGAGCGGGTTGAATCGGCAGGCTTCCACCGGCGAGCTGGTCAGCCGTGATGCGGCCCAGAAAGACGTGGGCGTCGGTGACAGTGCATAGGTCGCCGGAGCCGTAACAGGCAGGACCGGGGTCGGCGCCCGCGCTTTGCGGGCCGACGCGCAGCAAACCACCGTCATCGACAAAGGCAATGGAGCCGCCGCCGGCGCCGACAGTATGGATGTCGAGCATGGGAATCTGCACGGGAAAGCCGTCGACCGTAGCTTCGGTGGTTTCGCGGGGTGAGCCGTCGATGAGGCAGACGTCGGTGGAGGTGCCACCCATGTCGAAGCCCAGCACCTGGCGGAAGCCGGAGCGGCGCGCGATCCAGGAGGCTCCGATGACGCCGCCGGCAGGCCCGGAGAGCAGAGTTCGCACCGGCATTTGTTCAGCTTCGTCGGGGCGGATGGCGCCGCCGTTCGACTGAAGAATGTTCAGGCGGTGGCTCGCGGTCCGGCTCGCGAGCTGATGCAGGTAGCGCTGCATGAGCGGCCCGACGTAGGCATTGAGGACAGTTGTGGAGGAGCGCTCGTACTCCCGGAATTCCGGCGAAACCTGGTAAGAGACAGAGAGGTAACCGGCCCCGGCGAGGGCCGCGGCCACCTGCTGTTCGTGCACGGGCGACTGATAGCTATGGAGCAGGCAGATGGCCACCGAATCGATACCGGCACGTTTGAGACGGGCCTTCAGACGATGAAGCTGCTTCAAGTTGGGCGCCAGGAGGGCTGTGCCGTCGAAGAGCATGCGCTCTTCTACGCCGAAGCAATGCTCGGGAGCCACCAGCGGGATGCGGGGAAGCGGGGTGAGGTTGTAAAGCTCGCGGCGGTTCTGGCGTCCGATGTGAAAGATGTCTTCAAACCCGGCGGTAGTGACAAACGCCGTGCGGGCTCCTTTTCGCTCGAGCAGCGCGTTGGTGGCGACGGTGGATCCATGGATGATCTCGGCGGATTTGTCGCCTATGGCTTGCTCGATGCCGGCGAGAATGACACCCGCGGGATCTTTCGGGTTGGAGCGGAGTTTAAAGGTCGCGACGGATTTGTCGTCGCGAATTACCACGAAATCAGTGAATGTGCCGCCGGTATCGACGCCGATGCGCATGGAAGCGGTATTCTCTCATGCGGGGCGGTGGTTGGCGTGGTTCTTTACTGAGGCGCGGGCTCAGCGGCGAGTTGCGGGTCGTGGTACTTGCCGCCGTTCATCTGTTTCTCCATCTGATCGTCGGATTCTTTTTGCAGCCGTCGCACCGCGGCGACGTCGGCTAGGGCTTCCGCCTTTCGGCCTAGTTGCGTGAGGATGCGAGACCGCAAGTAATGAACGGTTGCGCTGTTCGGATCGATGGCGATGGCATGGTCGATGGCTATCAGAGCTTCATTGTTTCGGCCTTGCTCGCGATAGATATTCGCCAGACCGTACCAGGAAGTGCCAATGCCGGGCTCGCGCTTTACGGCCTCTTCAAAATCGCGCTGTGCTTCCTGATTTCGTTGCTGCAGGTAGGCGACAATGCCGAGCTGATCGTAATCGTACGCGATTGAGTTATCGACGACGGGTGATGCGGACTGGAGGGCCATGTCGCGTGAGAACTCTTCTTTTGCTTTCTCGAGATTTCCTTTCTGACGGTAGGCCAAGCCCAGATAGTAGTGGACGTGGGGAAGTTTGTCGTCGGCCTGCGCGGCGAGTTGCATTTCGGCGATCGCCTGATCCTCCTGGTTGCGCGAAAGATAGCCCTTCCCCAGGAGCAAATGGAGGGCCGGGGTGCCGCGGCCGACTTCTTGCAGCCGTTTCAGGGCCTGTTCTTCCAAATCGTGCCGCCCGGCATTAGCGGACGCGACGGATAACACATAGAGATAGCTCAAGTCATTCTGGGAGGCAGGCCAGAGCGGCTCCAAGGCGCTGACAGCATCGGCATAGCGCTCCCCGAAGAAATAGCAAAGCCCGAGCAAGTGGCGGGCCTGGCTGGATTGGGGCTCATCGCGGAGAACGGACTCAAAAGGGGGGATCGCCGCCTTATAATCTCCCTCCCGGTAATAGGCGAGGCCTATGTTGAGGCGAATGCCGGTGACCTGAGGCGCCAGTTTCTCGGCTTGATGGAGGTTTTCCAGAGCTTGCGCCCAATTGTGGCGGCGCATGTCGACCACGCCGAGATTGACACGGGCGCCCACGTCGGAGGGAGCCAACTCCAGAACCTGGCGAAAGGCCTTCTCGGCGGCATTCAGATCACCGCGCTGAAGTGCCCGTTCGCCAGCGGTATAGGCTTCACGGATGGCGTCCGGTGCGTCGGCTAGCGCCGGAGTGACCAGTACTACCACGAGGAAGAGGACTAGTTGAAACACACTATGTAACCAGCAGAATGCGAGGTTTAGGTTGGGGATGGGCGAAAGAATCCCAGCGAATGCTTTCCGCTTGCCTACACACGGCAGATAGCGTACCATTTTCTGGCATCAGGGGTAATTAGAAAGCAAACGAAAGCTAGAGGGGGAACTCATGTTTCATCGTGCTTGCTCATGGTTAATTTTAATTGCGATTTGTGCGTGCACTATGCTCGCTCAAAACAGCGGCTCGATAACTGGAACGGTTCGCGATTCGTCGGGCGGCGTAATCGCCGGGGCCGACGTCACTGTGACCAACGTGGAAAAGGGCACTACATTCTCGGCCAAAACCAACAGTGATGGCGATTATCTGGTGGCCGGCCTGGTGGCCGGCACGTATAACGTGACGGTAGCGCAGACTGGCTTCAAGAAATATGAATCGCGCGGGGTCGTTCTGGAAGTCGCTCAGAAGGCGCGCATTGACGTTTCTCTCCAGGTTGGCGAAGTCTCGACCGAAGTAGCGGTGGAAGGCAGCGGCGTGGCGAATGTGGAAACGCAGTCGGCAGAAATATCCGGTGTTGTGACACAGAAGGAGATCAGCCAGATTGTGCTGAACGGCCGCAACTTCACCCAGTTAGTCAACCTGGTTCCCGGTGTGAGCAATCAGACCGGGCAGGATGAGGGTACGGTTGGTATCAACGGCAACGTCAGCATGAGCATCAACGGCGGCCGCATTGAGGACAACAACTGGGAACTGGATGGCGGCGATAACATGGACAACGGCAGCAACCAGACGCTGAATGTGTATCCGAACGTCGATGCCATTGCTGAGGTGAAGGTACTGACGTCGAACTATGGCGCGCAGTATGGGCGCAATGGATCGGGAACCATAGAGACAGTGATTAAGTCGGGAACCAAGAGTTTTCACGGTGACCTGTTCGAATTCAACCGCAACACCGACTACAACGCCCGCAACTTCTTCCAGGCGACCCGGCCCGAATACAACAAGAACGATTGGGGCTACACGCTCGGCGGACCGATCTATATTCCCGGCCACTACAACGTAAACAAGGACAAGACATTCTTCTTCTGGTCGCAAGAGTGGCGCAAGGAAATCGTGCCCGGACAATCGTTCTACCAGCCGGTTCCGTCGAGCCAGGAGCAGCAAGGCAACTTTTCGGACGTGTGCCCGGCAGCAGGATCGGCGGTTGATTCGGCAGGCTTCCCCGATTGCCCTGTGAACCGGGCAACGAACGCTTATTTCCCCAACAACACGGTCCCGATCGACCCGAACGCTAAATCGATTCTGACGCTGCTGCCCCAGCCAAACGTAGGCAGCGGAGCAGCTTCGTACTATCAAGCAGCTCCGTCACAGCCGACCAACTGGCGCGAAGAGCTGATTCGAATTGACGAAAACATCAACGACAATGTACGCCTGTTTGGGCACTATATTCATGACTCCTGGAATACCGTCAGTGCCACGCCGCTATGGGGCAATGGAGCGTCCTTCCCTACGGTGGGAACGAATTTTGTTGGACCAGCGGTGAGCGTAGTGGCGAACCTGACAGCCAACATTTCACCGACGCTGCTGAACGAATTCACCTTCGCTTACACCACGGATCACATCTTCCTGACCGCGACTGGTCCCGCAGGGCGGCCCTCCAGTATGACGATGACCGGCCTTTACAACAACGGCTTTGGCGGCCTTTTGCCGGCGGTGTCGGTAGGTGGCGGGGTGAATTACAACACGGGAGGATTCAGCCTGGATACCGGCTATTTCCCCTGGAACAATGCCAACCCGACTTACACCTATAAGGACCAGTTGAGCAAGATTATCGGCGGACATAACCTGTTCTTTGGCGCCACCTTCGTAGCTGCACAAAAGAACGAGGAGAACAGCCCATACGTTCAGGGGATTCTGTCATTTTCAAATACCGCTACAGCCGTGACCACCGGAAACGCCTTCGCAGATCTGTTGCAAGGCAACATTGCGTCGTACCAGCAGGCGAACTCGAAGGTCAAGTATTACAACCGGTTCAAGACTTTTGAGCCTTACATACAAGACGACTGGCACGTGAACAAGAAGTTGACGCTGAACTTAGGCCTGCGCATCAGTATGTTCGGCACATACCACGAGAAGTACTTGCAGGCGTATAACTTTGACCCCAGATACTTTAACCCCGCTGACACGCCGCAAATTGACACGAGCGGAGATGTTAATGCAGGCTCGATTATCCCTGGAACCGGCAACCCTTACAATGGCCTGGTGCGGTGTGGAATTTCGCCCGGAGTTCCGCAAAGCTGCATGAATGGGCATCTGTGGAACCCAGCGCCCCGAGTCGGGTTTGCGTACGATCCGTTTGGCGACGGGAAGACGTCCATCCGAGGTGGCTACGGCATGTTCTTCGAGCACACCAATGGCAACGAAGGCAACACCGAGGGATTGGAAGGGAGCCCGCCGCTGGTGCTGACGTCGACACAGTACAACGTGACCGGTTACACCAATATTGGCGGAGGCCTGTCATATCCGCTCGGACCGAAATCGATTCCGTACACGCACGCGGTTTGGCCCTACGTCCAGCAGTGGAACTTCGGCGTTCAAAGGCAACTGAAGGAGGGGACGGTAGTCAGTGTTGCTTATGTGGGAAGCAAGGGAACGCATCTTGGATTGCAGAGCAACCTAAATCAGCTCTATCCCATCAGTAACGCGCAGAACCCTTATCCAGCTGGGCAACCAATGACTCAGGCGGATTGCGCCAGCGGTACTGTGAATGGCGTGGCACCCACGGGTCAGGCGGCGACGCAATTCAACGTGGCGTGCGGCGCGGACCCAAACCCATACCGGCCCTATCAAGGTTATGGGAACATTCAATCCATTCAATACGTGGGCAATTCGAGCTACAATGCCATGCAGGCTTCATTCCGGCGCAACGTGGGTAAGCTGAATCTCAACCTGGCCTACACATGGAGCCATTCGCTGGATGATTCTTCCGATTATGCGAGCGGGAATTTCCTAAATTCCTACAACTACCGGCTGAACTATGCGAGCTCCGATTTCGATCAGCGGCAGATTCTTAACCTGGGGTGGGTCTATGACCTGCCATCGCTCCCGAAGAAAAACTGGGTGAACCTGATCGTGGGCGGATGGCAATGGTCAGGTCTGATGGCTTACCAAACCGGAACGCCCTTCAGCGTAACGGATGGGTTGTATGGGCCCGGAGTGGGAAATGGCTTGGGGGCGGGCTCGTATCTGGACAAGGTGGGAAATCCTTATTCCAATCCAAATGCATCAGCCGGCATAGAGGGGGTCGTGGGACCGCTGCTATATAACCCGGCCGCGTTTGTGGCGCCGCAGGGCTTGACGTTCGGAACGGCGCAGCGGAATGTTCTCAACAACCCGAATCGGACGAACTTCGACATGGGCCTCTTTAAGACATTCCCTGTTAAAGAATCTATGTCGTTTGAGTTCCGCGCGGAGGCGTTCAACGTCTTCAACCATACCCAATGGCTGCCCTTGGGCGGCAATAACAGCACAGGCAATTCGTCAACCTCATGCTTTGCCGGTCCCAATAACTCGGCAGGTGACGCGAGTTGCCTGCCCAATAACAACTTCCTGCGCCCGGGTGGCGCGCACAATCCACGGATCATGCAGTTTGGGTTGAAGTTTATTTTCTAGGCGTGCCAGAGGAGTCTCCACAGGCTGAAGGCCTGTGCAACTGAGGGAGGATTGGGGGGGATTATCTAGTCATCCACAGGCTGAGGGCCTGTGCGACGGGTTTGCGGGGCGGGCGCGGATTAGGCGTTCGCCCCGTTTTCTTTTAGGTTTCCCCCATCCCGCGTTAACACTGTTCCCTTTCGCCCCGTCTTTCCAGCAGACGTTCGCCGGCGGACTGAAAGACACGAAAGGGAAATGATCATGCAAAGTTTCAAGCAATCTCTAGTTGTTTCAGCCCTGGCGCTGGCATCCGCCGCTGCGCTCTGGGCCGGTGGTTTATTCGTTGTGCCGGGCAATCCCGAGGCAAATGCCGAGGCGCGCGCCCACAACGCAGTACTGACTCTAAAGCTGGCCGGATGCCACGAACCGCAAAAGGCGATGCTCACCGGGAGGGCCATCGGCGTCATTGATGGCCGAAAGCAGACCATTCCGCTGCAAATTGACGTGCTCTCCGAATCGGGCACTTATGCACTGACCCACCAGTGGCCCGAGAAGGGCAGGTGGGTTCTGGAATTCGTGGCAAAAGACCAGGGCCGAATTACGAGTACGCTAGTAGGCGCGGGGCCGGGCGGAATTGAACGCGAGACCGCCAAGATGGGCATGCATGAACCGGTGCCCGAGGAAGTAGCGGCGATGTTGGCCGGAGGTCCGGCGACAAACGCTGCGAAGGATGTGGCCCGAAACTGATGGAAGAGGCTGTCCGGCTGTCGCCACCTATGCTCGCCGTCACGTCGCCTTCGACCGAATCCTGGGACGAAGAAGAACTGGTGCGCGCAGCATCGCGGGGCAACGGGACAGCCTTTGGTGAACTCTATACGCGGTATGCCCGCGTGGTGCATGGCATTCTGCTGGCCCGGGTGCCTTATGGCGATGCAGAGGACCTGGTGCAGGACGTCTTCGTCATAGCGTTCCGGAAGATTGCGACACTGCGCGAGCCCAAAGCGTTTTCCGGCTGGCTGGGCGCGATTGCGAGACATAGCGCGAGTGAGTTTTACCGTGCGGGGTTTCACCAGACGGCGGCCCACTCCGAAGCAATGCGCGAAAGCGGACGAGAGAAGACAATCGAACCCGAGGCAAAGGCCTTGGCGGTTTTACAAATCATTCAAACCCTGCCGGATGCCTACCGCGAGACGCTGGTGATGCGTTTCGTGGAGGGCTTGACCGGCCCCGAAATCGCGCAAAGGACGGGATTGACAGCCGACTCTGTTCGCGTCAATCTGCACCGCGGCACGAAGATGCTGCGGGAAAAATGGAAAGGACCTGAGCAAGTATGAGCGACTATTTGTGGGACGGGAGCGGTACGCCGGACCCCGAGGTCGAAGAATTGGAGCGCACTCTGGCGCCATTGCGTTTCCCTGCCAAGCGCTGGCAGCCGCCCGTGCCGAGGTTTCCGATGCGGTATCGCGTGTATGCCGCAATCGCAGCGTCGTTGGTACTGGCTTTGCTGAGCGGGCGCTGGCTGTTGCGGCCGGTGGAAACCCCGTGGAGCGTGTCGGGCCTGGAAGGAAGCGTTCAAGTGGGTCATCGCACCGCGAAAGATCAGGGCCGCTTGTATGTGGGCCAGACAGTGCGGACCGGGGCCTCGTCACATGCCACATTGGAGGCGGAAGACTTCGGCCAGGTGGAGCTGAAGGCGGACTCCGAAATGAGGATCGTCGAAACCGGCTCCCGCGCGCAACGGATGGATTTGCGGCGAGGGCACATTCATGCGCTGATCTGGGCGCCCCCGCGCGAGTTTGTTGTGGACACGCCGTCGTCGAAGACGATTGACCTGGGCTGCCAGTACGATTTGACGGTGGATGAATCGGGCGATGGCTTCCTGACGGTGGAGACGGGCTGGGTGGCTTTTCAATTCCAGGGCAAAGAGGCATTCATCCCGGCAGGCGCGGCGTGCCGAACCAGCGTTCGTCGAGGTCCCGGCATTCCGTTTTTCGAGAACAGCAGCCCGGGCTTCCGCGACGCGCTGCTGCGTTATGAATCTTCAGGGGACCGTTCGGCGCTCACTTCCGTTCTTACAGATGCCCGCCCCGAGGACGGCTTGACGCTTTGGCATCTCATGAGCCGTGTATCGGATCAGGACCGCCCGGCGGTGTTCGACCGCTACGCGGTGCTGGTGAAGCTTCCGCCAAGCGTGAAGCGCGAACAGGCCTTGGCCCGAGACCGCGAGACGCTCGACCAATGTTGGAACGCCCTCAACCTGGATAGCGCCGAGTGGTGGCGCGAATGGAAACGCAACTGGCGCTAGTTAACCGCCGCCTGACTTTGAACATTTCAACACTAAAAAGCCGAGGCGAGTCTAATCTAATCTCGGCTCAGCAGGCTGGCAGCCCAATGTCACTTAGTTTTTGTGGGCTGCCGGTAAAGTGCTGAATCCATTGTGGCGCGCGGACTCTTGCGTGCCGCGTCGGCACTCCTGCCGACGCTTGGTTTGCCCGCTTGCGAGGCGTTGGCGATGTGGATCATTTGCTCAACAACATAAGTCCTTTAAAATGTTGGCTCACTCTGAAAACTAAGTGACATTGGGC
>JBAUOG010001029.1:0-1982 GCA_049579625.1 Bryobacteraceae bacterium | reverse complement strand
GTCCCGGAAAGAATGTAACACTCAATCGCATTGCGACGCTTGCGGATCAACGTGGGTCTTTTGACCCGACCTTGGCTACTCTTGCTGTCAGGGGAGGCAAAGGTACCGATGTCGCCCAAGCCGGTTAGCCCGGATTATTCACGGAGCATTCGGGGCGGCCTGAGTCGGCGGTCATTGGCTGCTTTGGAGTGGTGCGGTTGAATAGGCGGCTGAACGAGGGCACATCGCCCCCTTTCCCCCAGTAGCCGTACGGCGGCTGAGGTTCACATGCAATTGGCTGGCGGCTACCGCTACCCGCTGCCGGTCGCGGGGTGTTGCCGGCCGAGAACGCGCTGGCCGACCTTCTGGAAGTGTTCCAGATAAGGCCAACTGGAAGAGAGTTCCACCACGATCCGGCGAGCGCTTTGATAGACTCGCGCGGCAACTTTGATGAGGCGCGTACGCCAAGTGCAAGGCTGCCCATCGCCCAACGGATCATGCTCGCGGCGGTGATTGTGCCAGCAGCGACGCTGCCGTCCTGCCAGCGCTTCGGCCGGGAGTTCCTTGCTGACTACCGCCTCCGCAGGCGGATCGGCTACCACCCGCCGCAGGTGATTCAGCAGGTTGTAGGCCGCTGCATGGAGATAGAGGCGGAAGAGGTTGGCGAAGTAGCGGTGATCGCTCAGTCGGTCGGCTTGCAAGCCGCGTTTGAGTTCCTTGTTGCGGTTCTCGCTTTCGCCCCGGTCCGCATAGGCATCGTAGGCGGCGCCCGGCAACACGAAGGCCCCGGGCCGGTTGGTGACCACCGCCCGGCGGTTCGTGCCTTGGGCATGGGCCTCGCATTTGATGACTACCCATCGCTCGCTTGTCCAGGAATCAGCATGATACCAAGAAGCCATGAAGAGCCGCTGCGGCTGGCCGGTCTGTTCCCACGCGGAGACCGCGTTTTCCAGCAGGGAATCGCTGTTCCGCTTCAGCCGCGCGTTCATGCCGATGCCCAACGTGTAGTCGATCCGCAACTGTTCGCAGGCTTCGTACATCGTGGGCGTGCCGAAGCCGCTGTCGCCGCGAAGGTGGATCCGAACGTCGGGCCAGACCTGCCGCAAACGCCGCACCACGTAGGCCACATCGTCCTGCGCGCCCAGCGTGGGATGCGCCGTGCCGTGCAACAGGCAGACCATCACGACCATGTCGTTTTCGGCACAGGTGATGACCCGCGGAAGATACTGATGCTGTTCGTAATAGCCGTGGTAGAAACTGAGCTGCTGCTGCCCATGCGTCGGGTCGTCGAAAGGATCGATGTCCAGCGTCAACGATCGCGGCGGCTCAGCGAAGGAGGCGATGAACTGATCCAAAAACACATCCTGCAGGGCCAGAAAGCATTTAGGGCCGATGGCATTCTCGAACCGCGACAAGGTGGGCTGGCTGGCCAAATCGGGGTCATCGATGGATCGACCGCAAATCAGCTTGAAAATCGGATCGCTGCGCAACACGTCGTGGTCGTTCTGGTCAGCGTAATCGGCCAGGATTCCGTAGATGCGGGCACGCGTCATTTCCAAAAACGTATGGTCGATGTAACCGCCATGACGTCGGTCCGTCAGCGCCGCGGCGAACTGCCGAGTCAGTCCCAATTGCTCATCGAGTTGGCGGACCGGCAAGAGCCCCGCATCGCTGGATACCTGGGCCGCCGACGGCTCGACAACAATCGGCCGAGAACCAAAGAAACCGAATGACAACCGCCAATCAGGCTGTATAATCATCTTCGCCCCTTTCTGGAGTTGATAAGTTGCTTTGCCTACAACAACTTAGATGCTCCAGAAGGAGCAAGAATTCCCTGCATTCCTGAATTATCCGGGTTAGAATGGCCTACCTTTCTTGCGAAATTTTCTTAGTCGATAGGGGGTGGGGTGGCGTGTCAGAAAAACCGCCACGGGGAAACCGAAATTAGACCCTCCCCGGTCCCCTTGCCAGTGCCCAGTATCCGAAACGGCAAGCGTCCAAAG
>JBAUOG010001028.1:0-3259 GCA_049579625.1 Bryobacteraceae bacterium | reverse complement strand
AGTCTGGGGTCGGTGCCTCGGTTGGTGTCAAGGGAGCAAGGATTACCGCAGCGGCCAACGGCACCACCTACGTAACGGTCGGATCTCACGGCTTCTATTACCGTCAGAGGCTCGGCAGACTGGACCGACAGGCCGACGGCAGTCACGACAATACTCAAAGGGACCCAGCCGATGCCGGAAGCGCAGGTCAAATTCCTACAGCTGACGTAGAAACCCTGAAGAAGAGTACGTCGTCGGAACTAGTCGAGCAATTGAACCAACGGGCCAGGATCTCGTGGGCTCCGGCGTTCTTGCTGATCGGACTTTCAGGGTTGCTACTCTTGGCAGCCTTCTTTTTGAGGGCAAGTGCTACCGGTTCGGATGTAAAATCCATACAAGAAGGGAGTTCGGGACTCTCCGATAATCTTCCGGCTCCTCCACCTGAGGTTGCCGAGGAAAACAGGCTTTACTTCGGAGACTTGCGGGGTAAAGTCGCGGTTATATACTTCTGGACTGCGCTGTGCAAAGACTGCCAGCGACAGTTAAACCAATACAACCGCGTAAAATCATCTTTTCGCAATGATGCTGACGTGGTTTTCTTCACCGTTGACCTAAAGAAACGTCTTAAACTTCCGCCGCAAGGCGCCTTGTCGCAGAATCTGGAAGTTTCGGCGGATGTAGGGGGAGCTTCAGCGACCCAGTTGTCGCTCTCCCGATTTCCAATTGTGGTGATTCTGGACGTGAATGGCTTAGAGTCTTCCAGGATTAGCGGCCCGGACCCGGTTACTGTTGGGGCGCTGACCCACGCGATTGTTTCTGGACAAGCCCAGAAGTCACTACCCGTTCCCACAAAAAGTCCCAAGATAAGAAGGGCGGACGCCAACTTGCCCGGAGAGATCGGATTGGCTTGCCTGTCCTTGGTAGCCTTGGCGCTCGGCCTGGTGCAGCGTCGTCGTATTAACGACCGACGACGCACCACAGTTGTTTACGAACTCGATTCCAAAGCAAACTCGCAATTCGCTATCGTTCAACAGGCATTTGGGAATCTGTCAAAAGCAACCCGACTATGGCGTATTACGTCAACCGTCGGAACCTATGATTGGAAGCGGAACGCGGGCAGTACTTCGCTCATAAACCGGCAATCTATCCGTTGTGGCTCCCTGTCGATTCCGGACCTGTCTACGAACATCTCGGTGATTGGAATTGATCTCGGCGAAATCCGAATCTATCCGCTCCCTGATCAAATCCTTTACTGGCAAGGCGGCAAGTTTGCGCCAGTTTTGTACGCCGATTTGAGGGTCTCGTACCACCACTCAAGGTATATCGAAACCGAGTCAATGCCCTCGGACGCTCGGGTTATCGATAGAACGTGGCGCTATGTCAATAAGGACGGCGGCCCGGATCGGAGATTTAGCAACAACGCCCAACTACCGGTGGACGCCTATGGTGGTTTGAACCTGGCGTCGGTGACCGGCCTGAACCTAGACCTTCAGGTTTCGTCCCTGGAGGCAGCGACGAACTTCGCTAGTCTGTTGAATCCGACTTCGGAACAATCACAATCGCAGCAACGGCCTGACGGCCACGCGCCTCCCCAAGTTTCTGAGAGGGAAGAAGCGGCCAAAGTGCTCGGGATCAAGTGCGACGCAGGGATCGAAGAAGTCGCGACAGCCTATCGGAACCTGGCGCAGATGTATCACCCCGACAAGGTTGCGTCACTCGCTCCGGAGTTTCAAGCGCTAGCGGATCGAAAAATGAAGGAGATCAATCTGGCGTACGCACTTCTTAAGCGGACGCAAGGGCCGTAAGCGCCTCAAGAATTGTCGATTCGACGGGTGCTGCGCCGGCCACCGCCCAACGGAACCATCGTTTCCATGGACGAACGACGCCTCCGGGCCGAGCCTCACAGGTTCGTTACCAGATCCCGGATGCGCACGCCCATGTGTCGGCGACAATCTTAAGCGTCTGAATCGTAACGTTGCTCTCGCCCCGCTCGATCTCACCGACATGCGCAGGGTGCAACCCTGATTTGTCTGCAAAGACATCCTGCAACTAGCCGCGTTTCAGGCGAAGGAAAGAATGGGTTCAGCACCAAGCTTCGTCTGAGAGTCCTCAGCCTAATCTGGTACGCTCCTCCGACTCAACCCGCTCAAAAGACTGGATTACCCGAAAAGAACTCCGCGCATCGGAGTTCGGGAAGGCTCATTGGAAATCGCCATGGGTGAGAAATATCATGACCGAATGTCGTAATCCTGAACTTGTATTACTTCGTTGACGACTCGGCGCCCATCAGGATTCCTCGTGACGTGAACAACGTAGCGGATCGCCTCTGCAATTGCTGCCTTGATGGCGGCCACAGGCCACTGGGCTCCTTCCATTAGGATCAGGGTGGTTAAACGAGACAGAGCTAGCAGCGCGGAATTGGCATGCACCGTGGCGATTGACCCAGAATGGCCGGTATTCAGGGCGTTAATCAGATCGAAAGCTTCCGGGCCGCGGACTTCCCCGATGATGAGGCGGTCGGGCCGGTGACGGAGAGATGCTTTGACCAGGTCGCGGATGGTGACCGCGGGCTGGTCACACCGCGCCTCGAATTGAAACCTGTTCGGTGCAGTGGCCTGAATCTCGCGCGTGTCCTCGATGATGCCGAGGCGTTCGTGCGGTGGGATCTCGGCCACGAGGGCGTTTAGGAGTGAAGTCTTCCCGGCGCCGGTTCCACCACTGATGAGGATGTTGGCCTTCTCGTCGCGGACCAGCGTCCGAAGCCGTTCGGCCAGTTGTTCGCTCAGGGAGCCGATGCGGACAAGCGTGTCGAGCGTGAAGTAGCGCCGCTGAAACTTCCGAATTGTGACGGTCGGGCCTTCGGGAGAAACCGGAGGAATAGCAATAGCCACGCGCGAGCCATCGGGGAGGCGCGTGTCGAGCGTCGGCGCATCGGGCGTAATATCTTGGCCGAGCATGCGGGCGATCGACCGCAGCGCGTGACCAAGGTATTCGTCGTGTTCCCACGCGACATCAACCCGCTGCAGGAGACCGGCCCGCTCGATAAACACGCTGCGGTCGGCATTGACGATGACTTCGGAGATCTCGTCATCACGCAGCAGCTTCTCGATGGGCGCGAGGTAGCAGAGGATGCGGTCGTAGGAAGTGGATTCGTCCATCGGCTACATAGCTCCCACGCCGATGCCGGACTCGACGCTTTGTTCCGCCTGTTTTTCTTTCGAAGCCGCCCGAGTTCTGACGGGTTGTACCTGTTCTATCGACAGAGCCGTGGGCTTGAAGG
>JBAUOG010001027.1:0-3237 GCA_049579625.1 Bryobacteraceae bacterium | reverse complement strand
TGAAAAAGGCGGAAAACCGCTCCCTGACGGTCACGGCTCCGAAGCGCCGGTGTTTGTTTGTAATGAGTTGCAGATTCCCGATAGTGAGCGGGTGAAGTGGAGGCGGCCTTTTTCAGCAGCCTGCTAGGGAAGCGTTTCATCGTTCCGTTTCTTAGTTGACCTGCCTCAATTCTTGCTCGATCAGGATTCCTCACGACTGGTTATAAAGATCGAGTAGCGATCTGCGTAAATCATATAGTCCTGCGATGCCTCGACACCGGTTGGCTTTCTGGAACCCGCCTCTCCAGACCGGTAACCCCCTCATAAGGAGCAGCCCGCCGGGGCAGCGAAACCTCCCTAAGGCATTAAGATCTGGACGTTACAGACAGGAGTGTCGAACCCTTAACCGACGATTGAGCAAGTGAAAGGGCGTGCGGAACCGCATACTCGGCACGCATTGGGTAGAGTACTGCCTCCACCGGGCCAAATCTACTCTGGCTACAGTATTGCATT
This sequence comes from Bryobacteraceae bacterium, assembly GCA_049579625.1. Lineage (GTDB taxonomy): Bacteria > Acidobacteriota > Terriglobia > Bryobacterales > Bryobacteraceae > CAJCIT01. The sequence goes on along the minus strand of JBAUOG010001027.1, from coordinate 2,745 downwards.
CCGATTTGGGATGCGTATTCCACGGAAGGGGACAGAGGCGCCCACAAGAACTGGGCTCATCAGCAAACCTTACAGAGAGTGAAGGCGGGCTTCTGGAGGACCCCGGACTGTACTCCAGCCTGTTTCGGTAGATACCGTACGTTTCATCAATAAATACCCTGCGCACCGTATTCACTGCGTTTAGGAACAGGTTTACCGTCGTGGCGAGGGGAAGGTGCGAGTGCCTCCGCTCAAGATCCGATGCGTTCTTGACGCTGAGGTGGTCCATTTACGGCGATGAGCGACGGACCAAGAATGTCTCAACTGCGATTCCTGAGCCAGAGACTTGAAGCGGCAGTCGGTGTAGCCGTTTGGTTATTGCTTGGCATTTCCACGCCTGGCGAAGCGTCGACTGCAGCCGCTCCCGTACCTCTCCAATCCGAGGCCGGTCCCAACGAAGGTCCAACAGACCCAAGTGTCAACGTGCAGGCTTTAAGAGAGCTGAGCGCGGGCTTCGTAGAGATTTCCCGGCGCTGCGAGCGCGCCGTGGTACAAATTCGAGGCCACGGCTACACACAGGCCGGCACGGAGGCGAACGGCGTACTGCTGACGGCGCAGAATACGAGCGGGTCCGGGATCATCATGAGCCCGGATGGATACATCCTTACGAACGCGCACGTCGTCAAGTCTTCCTACAGCCTCCGAGTCCATTTGATTTCTGGAGCAGCGAGTGACGTGGCGGCGCAGGTAGACGACAAAAGAGTGGATCGGTCCCTTACGGCAACGGTGGTTGGAATCGACTCTGAGACAGATCTTGCCGTCATAAAAGTGAACGGTTCAAACCTTCCCTATCTGCCGTTTGCCGATTCCGATGAATTGAAACAAGGCCAAGTTGTGTTGGCGCTCGGAAACCCGTTAGGGCTGGACAATTCCGTTAGCTTGGGCGTGGTGAGCGCTGTCGCAAGGCAACTGAAGGCCGACGACCCGTTGGTCTACATTCAGACGGATGCCCCGATTAATCCGGGGAATAGCGGTGGTCCCTTGGTCGACATTGAAGGACGCGTTGTAGGAATCAATACCTTCATCATGACGCACTCGGGCGGCAACGAAGGCGTCGGGTTTGCGGTCCCCAGCAATACCGCACGCCTGGTGTACAGGCAACTGAAAAGCCAAGGCCGTGTGCATCGCTCGCAATTGGGTATCGTAGCGCAAACAATCAATTCGATCATCGCCGACGGCTTAGATCTGGAAGTGGACCGCGGTGTCATCGTGTCCGACACTGAACCGAACGGACCTGCCGCCAGCGCAGGAATCAAACCTGAGGATGTGATCATCGCATTGAACGGCAAGAGAATAGTAAACACGGGCCAGCTTGAGGCCTGCATCTTCAGGCAACTGCCTGGCGAAAGAGTCATTCTTCGTGTTCGGCGCGGCGCGGAGCAAATGGATGTTCCGGTAGTCACGGAAGAAGAATCAGAAGGCCTCCAAGACTTGGCGATTAGTCTGGATCCGATGAAGAATACGGTTCCGGAGCTCGGTATCGCAGCAGTCGATCTAACCACGGAAGTGTTGCAGTTAATGCCGGATCTGCGGCGTCCAGCCGGCGTTGTCGTAGCCGCGCGCACCGCAGACATGCCGTATTCGGGTCCATTGCTTGAAACGGGAGACGTCATTTATGAAGTCAATCGGCACGTAGTTTCTACCCTCGCTGAACTGCACAGCACGCTTAAGAGCTTCAGGTCTGGCGATGCCGTCGTGCTGCTGATCGAGCGCGATGGGCAACTCATGTTTGTCCCGCTCGAACTGAATTAAGCAGGTATTCGACGTTTGAGTCATGCTCGGGAAAGCCGCTGGTCAGGATTGTATGCCCTTCATTCGAACGATGTTTTGCCGCAACCTGCTGATGGGCGCGTTTTGCATTCAGTCGTTGACAGCGCAGGTCCAACAAGGGGCCTCCGATTCGGCGACATTTCGCGTGACATCGCGTCTGGTGTTTCTGGACGTAACCGTGTTGGACCACAAGGGCCACCCGGTGGTGAAGGGGCTAACGAAAGATGACTTCACCATAACCGAAGACAACGTGCCACAGCGCATCTTCTCGTTCGAGGCACCCGAGTCACATGTAGCTGATGTAAATGTGGAAGACAATAACCCGGCAGGAAAGGCGCCTGTAACGATCTTTGTGCTCGACCTCTTGAATTCGAGCTTCGATGACTTCGCGTACATGCGCTATTCGGTGCGGAAATATCTGATGGCGCAACCCGCGCGCTTGAATTCGCCGGCCGAGATGCTAGTGCTGAGCAATAATTCGCTGGAGATGTTGCAGGGTTACACCAGGGAGAAGGAGGACTTGCTGTACGCGCTGGATCACCTGCCTGCCGCGCTGCCTTACAAAGAGATGAACGGCTCCTTTTGGCCGGAGCGGTTCGCGCAATCCATCGACGCGCTGCAACAGATCGCCCTTCAGAACAAGGGCGTGCCCGGAAGGAAGAACATCGTTTGGGTGGGTCATGGCGGTCCGAGCCTCTTTACAGACCGTTATCCGGGCTCCGTCGTCGACAAGTTGAACCGGTATGTCCACGACACAACAAACATGCTGGTAGATGCGCGGGCCAGCTTATTTGTCATCTATCCGGGACTGCGGGTCAATGGTGGCGGGTTTGGAATCAGCGAAATGTCCTCCGACGCTGTCATAGGTGACGACGATCCCTTTTCGGGAGACATCAGCTTTGGGGTGTTCGTGAACGAGACGGGTGGCAATCTCTT
>JBAUOG010001026.1:0-7546 GCA_049579625.1 Bryobacteraceae bacterium | reverse complement strand
CGGGAACCTGCAACTCATTACAAACAAACACCGGCGCTTCGGAGCCGTGACCGTCAGGGAGCGGTTTTCCGCCTTTTTCAGCAACCTGCTAGGCCTTACTTTGAGTTGGTTCGAGGGGCGCTAGGCGACCTTGTCGACGGCGAGCACTTCTTCGACATCGTCGCTGACGACGTTGTCTACGAGGTCCTCTACGACTTCCCCGGTTGGCCTCGCATAATCCAGGGGCGCGCCGATCTGATGGCCAAGTTCCAGGGCTATCGAATACCAGGTCCATGGGACTGTCCTCGCGACAGGCGTAAAGTACAACAATCGGTTTTGCTCAATCACAAAGCTTGAAAACCGGAAGATCTCGCACTGGCGAGACTACATGGATTCTCTCGCGGCCTGGAACGTATTGACGGCAGACCCTCGCTAAAAGGCCGGAATCCCGAGAAGCCTGCGCTTCTCATCCGCTGCCCGCTGCCGTGCCGCGATCTCGTCAAGAGCTCGCCGCTTCGCTCTCATCCGGGCGTGGGGATGATGACCTCGTCGCCGGCGCCGCACTCGCCGAGCCCCTACGGCGTGAGGACCAGCACGCTTTGATCTTAGTTCTGGAGGAACTCGGCGATCCGAATCGCTTGGTTGCGGATCAGCCCCTCAGCGACTCCGGTGGGATAATCGCACCCGCGCAGCCAGATCAGCTTGGGAGGTGGTCCGAAAGTCGTGGAGAGTTCGAAGAAATCCGGTCTGCCGTCACGATGGCAAGCCCCCGCGCTTTCGCGTACTCCCAAACGACGATGTCCGGATTCTGCAGCAATCCTTCGAGCACGACATGGGAGGATTCAGGAAATAGGTCCGCGAGGCGCGCGACCAGCCGGCGGGAAAGGTTCTCATCGAAGAGAAGCTTCAAAGAGCAACGCGCCGCCCCATCCGAGCGGCGTATTCGTACACGGCACGGAAGTCATCCTTCTCCAATTCGGGATAATCCTCGATGATCTGGTCTTCAGTCTTACCGGCAGCCAGCCAGCCGAGAACGTCCCAGACGGTTATCCGCAGGCCCCGGATGCAGGGCTGGCCGGAGCGCTTCCCAGGCTCGATGGTAATGCGCGTATCGTCCGTGGCTCTCACAATCCGATCTTACCGTGGCTATTGAACGGGAGGCGTGCGTGCGGGTGGTTGCGCCCCGGTCACAAGCCCCTGGCTGGCTTCACTACGCTTCTCGTCCGCCGCGCGCTGTCGCGCGGGTGGTACGTCTTCCCTGCCGGCAGGGGGACAGCCGGATGATCCTACCCGGCCCGTAACGACGTTGCGGACGGGTGGGACGACGTCCGCGACAAAGCGAAGGTCGTGGGGCGGTGGCACGACAATCGCTACACGCTGGTCACGGAGCTTGCGGAGTCAGGGGCTAGCCCGGGGCAAGGGAAATGGGGACGGGAAATGGGGACGGAATGGAACAACCGGGGCTGGTACCGTATGGGTGTTCATGAAAAGTTTGAGAGGTTCTACCAGTACTGGAACTTAAGCGGGTCGACTTCTTGATTAAAGATTAGTGGTTACGTTCTTTTCGTCCGGAAAGTTCGCTACGCTCGGATTACTCGCTTCTGGGTGGGCTTTCGGAGGTCGGATAATTGCACTAATTCCGGCTCACCCAGTTGCATTTTCGGTCATGCACTCGGGCCGTGGAAACATCAGAACCTCTGTACAAAATCAGTGCGGGGGGGCTTCTGGTGGAGAGATTTCGTCCTTTACTTTCGACGGAAACACGACAGTTTCTGGAAGAGAAATAAGGATCGCACCGAGAAACTTGTTTTTCTTTTGATCGGCGCTCTTTTAACCCTCGCTCTGCAGTTGATCCTCAAGAAGCTGACTGCGCCGTGAGCGAACTGGATAGCCCAACATAACCTCCTTTATCTCCGATGAGATCCGCACGCGCGTTATTGACGGGAGATATACAGAGCTTTCCAGCGACCCCGGAGCGCACGCCGTGTTTTCAACATTGAAGCCGGTGATATGATTCTTGTCGATTCCGTCAAGCGGCCAGGGGAATCAATGAAGGTTCCGAAATTGGTCGTTGTGCTATTGCTTTTCGGTTGCTTGGCGCACGCCGAAGACACAAGGCGGGATGGCAACTGGCGGCGCAATCTTTCGCGGGAACTTCGGGGACGGAACTTCGGGGACGGGAACTTCGAACATGCGTTTGGAGAACCGGAAGGAGAGGGATTTCTCCCCGTGTTAACCGCTCGGGGAGTTTTCGAGAACGCGAACTCCCACTTGATCACCCCAGGATTGACAGACGATAACGGGACATAATGGGCGTAATCGTCCTAAAGCCATGTTAAGGCTAGGCTTAGGCACCAAAAGTGTTGACGGAAGGTCCTGAAGGCCTTCTGACGAAGAGTACAAATTCCCTGATGAAAGTCCTGGCCCGCAAGCGTGGCGTTTGGTTTGCTCAGCAGATTATTTGATCTGGATACCAAGAAGCAGCTCAGCCGATCTCGTCGGGAACAGCGGCGGTCAGCTTAGTGGGTTGTCAGATGGCATAAGGTGACAAGATTTGGTTGCCGCCGCTCATTCAGCCGGATTCGTACCCGGTGTCGGCAACGCGCCAATTTGCTGAAGCAACCCGAGCAAATCTGGTTGGCCGCGTTCTTCGACGAATTGGCCGCCGGACAGACGATAGAAATTCATAGCCTGCACCGCAACTGTCTTTCCTGTCGGCGGTACGCCGAGGAAGGTGCCACGATGCGTGCCGCGCATGGTAAAGCGTGCGGCCACCCTGTCGTCGGCGGCAATCATCTCTTCCAGCGTCCATTGAATATCAGGGAAGCCACCTCGCATCATCCCGATAACGGCAAGGTAGCCAGCGGGGCCGCGCATTGGCTCGGCACGTCCCGGAACATGGAATATTGCGTCCTGGGAGATGAGCTCTTCGGCGAGTTTCTCGCTGCCTGTGTTGATGAATTCCACGAAACGTCGCATCACGTCTTTGTTAGTCTCAGTTGTCATGGTGGCCTCTATTATCTCTCTGTCACGGCCATACCCAAGTAAATCGCAACAAACCGATCGGCTCTTGATATCAGTGGCGACCGACCGTCCAAACGATGACTTGGCTTCAGAATAGAGACGGGGAAACGGCGTTGTGACCTGTAACGTTCGATCCTCCCGTCGGCGGATGAATGATGCCAGACTTCACAATCCTAAACCGAGCGATATCCCCGAACGCCGTTGTGGCAAGTTACCGGACTGGAGCCCTGTGAGATCAATGCGAGCTCCGTACGAGTGCCGGACGATACGGCCGGTTACAGTCACAGGGAGCGCAGTCGACCACCGAGAATTGGTATTTATGACAACGTACCGGCGAGGCCAAATGACGCGCTGCTTTCGGCAGACTGGCCTGCGTAGATCTGATGACGGAGGCTAATTGTTTCAGGAGCGCGATCACATGGCAGCATCTGAAAAATCAGAGAAGCGGGCTGACACACTGACACAAAGAATCGACAGGTACAAAGCCGAGGTAGAAGGGATCGTCGCTCGAACACCCCAATTGCGAGCTGAAACGCTCAGCTGCCCCTTCCGGCGGAAGCCTCGCGGACCCATCGGATTTCATCAAGTTGGTACAGGGTCTCGCAAACGCGGATCTCGATGAGAAGCGGTTCATCGTCGTTGGAGCCGATCGGGACCTCTGAATCTGGTAGCGCCTCCACTGTGATGCACCGCACGAACGGAACTCCGGATGTCGTCATCGCGATGCTCGAGGGACTATTGTTGTCCCGCCGCTTAGGCTATACTTGCTGGGTCGTGCCTGGGAAATCTGGACCCCTTAACTTGGTGAGGCTTCCACCGGTGATGCAGCGCACAAGCGGCACGCCGGACGTCGTCATCGCTCTGATTGACGGTCCCGTCGCTCTGGGCCATCCGGATCTCGAGTCCCACAAAATCCGCTCCGTCGGGGCCGCGCCGCCTGCGGCCTGTGCCTCTTCTGCAAGCGCCGCGTGCATCCACGGGACTTACATCGCCGGCATTCTGTGTGCACGGCGAAGCTCGGTCGCTCCCGCGATCTGTCCCGGCTGCACGCTACTCCTGCACCCGATCTTCACGGAAGGCGGAACGGGCCGGGACCGCCCGCCCAGTGCGACCCCTGATCAGCTCGCCGCCGCCGTGGTAGCGGTGGTTCAAGCCGGTGCGCGAGTAGTGAACCTGAGCGTCGGGCTCAGTGGCTCGTATTCGGCGGTCGGGGAGCGCGGGCTTGAGAACGCATTCAACTATGCTGCCAGCCGCGGTGCGATCTGTGTCGCCGCGGCCGGAAACGAGGGGACAGTCGGCGGTTCCAGCCTGATCCGCCATACGGCGGTAATTCCAGTCGCGGGGTGCGATAGTTACGGGTGGCTCGCGCCATCGTCGAACCTGGGCACCTCGATCGGTGTGAGAGGGCTGCGGGCGCCCTCGGAAGTTCCGAGTCTGTCGTCCGGCGGCGGGCCATCGATTTCGGGTACCAGCGTGTCGGCCGCTTTGGTGACGGGTGCGATCGCGCTGCTGTGGTCCGAGTTCCCCAGGGCCGCGGCGGGTGCGGTCCGGGCGGCCATCACGCGCTTGGGCCTAGCGGGAAAGAGGACTCTGGTTCCACCCCTGCTGGATGCATGGGGAGCGTACGAGGCGATGGCGGCAGGAGCCTGAGGAGAAGACTGATGGAACAATCACAGAACAAGACCGGCCCGGCAGAAACGCGGAAGCTGGCTCACCATATGCGGCTGCCGGGCTTTGTTCCCGATGAACCAATTGGCCTCGGTGACGTGATCAAGCGGATCACCTACGCCGTCGGCATTAAACCCTGTTCCGGTTGCGAGAGGCGAGCCGAGCGGCTCAATCAATGGATGGTTTTTTCGAAATGACAGGAGAATTCCATGGAAGGTGCAGAAACCGACGCCAAAACTGACCCCGTCGCCGATAACGGCGATCCGGCCCAGCCCGCGGGAATCGTGACCCCCCAAAGTTGTCCGAGTTGCGGAAATACCGTGGGGCCCCGCCAGAACATCTCGCCCCGCGAGAACATGCCGATGCTTCCGGTCGCCACTTTTGTCTATGCGGTTGGCCGGATCGAGCCCCGTTTTCCCCGACTCTCGGTGGAGAAGGAGTTCGCGCAGGCTACCGGACGCGCCGAGACGACGGGACTTACCGACCGGCAAGTGCTCCACCAGGTCCTTTCACAACGTCACAACCGCTACCTAGCACGGCAACTCTGCTGGGTGCTGACGATCGAAGGCCTCGACACGTATCTGCTCCATCCGCGCGATCCGGCGGATCTGGACCTGTTGATCGAGACCCTTCGCCCCAACCCGAGGGAGATGGACATTGACGTTGTGATCGGTGTGCGCGGGCCGATCGCCCCACCCGATGCGTGCAACGGGCTGACCGTCCCCATCGTCCTGTTCGACCAGGTCTATTCATTCGATCGCGCAGCGCTGATTAACGGGCTGCCTCGTCCCAAGGACGCTCCCGAAGAGGATTTCCGGCGGGCCGCCGGCGAGCTCTTCGATCGCATCATGCTGATGGCCGACAATGCGGGCGCTACGGATGAACATCGTGCTCTGAACTATCTTGCGGTCCGTTATCCGCCGATTTACGCCAATGTCCGCGACGCATTCCACCGGAACCTGTCGCTCACCTCGGTCGAGGTGCGGCCCTCGGCCTTGAGCGGGGCACGCAAGGTGGTGGAAGTGGTCTTCTCTTTTACCAATCGCACCACCGATGTGATGGAAGCGTTCTTTGTTCGCGTAGACGTGACGGAGGAATTCCCGTTCTTGGTCACGAAGATGTCACCGTTCTTCAACCGTTGAGCCCGTTGGAAAAGGCTCGGCAACCGCAGGGAGGTCGAATTCCATGAGGATGGCCGGTTTCACCGCGGAGGCATCGCTTTATCGCGCGGAGCGGCATTACGCGTCTTTTGGAAGCAGTCCACCTGTACCAACGTCCATCGTGCCTCTGGGCCTGCCGAGTTGTCTTCCGCCGCAGGGCGGGGTGTGTGGATTCGGGTTCGGGCCCCCGTACGATTTTGCCTACTGCTGCCCTCCTGGCGAGGTCTGCTGCGATCCGACCTGCTTGCAATACAGTTTGACGTGTAGAGGATGTTGCCCGAAGGAAAATCCGCAATGTTGCCGCCACGGGGGCCTTCCCCCGGGGCCGACGCCGTGCCCTTTCCCGTTGAAGAACTGCGGTCTGGTGGGAACAGGCCCGGGAGCGAAGTTCGCCTGCTGCTCGCAGGAGCAAAAATGCTGCGACTTTGCGAGTCGTCTGTGCTGTTAGAAATCGGACACTTGCTGCGGAGACAAGTGCTGCCCGTCGGAGGGCCAGTGCGCGATCCCGGGTGTGTGCTGCGACGATTACAGCCGGCCCTGCGGCACCGGCTGCTGTCCGGTTGGTTGGAGCTGCGATTCGGAGTCGGGTAATTGCTGTCCGATTAAGGCGTGCGCAAACGAATGCTGCCGCGACAACTTTCACGAATGCACTGCCGGCGGCAACTGCTGTTTGGGCTGTGCAGGGTTGTCACTGACTGGCGTGTTTCGGGAAGACTGCTGCACTCCGGATCAGCTCTGCGCCAACGGCGTCTGCTGCAACACGAAACGTGGCGAGAAGTATTGCGGTGGGGTCTGCTGCGGGCCCGGACGGGAGTGCAGCCTGGACCAATGCTGCGGCACGGGAATTTGCCCTCCGGGCGACAGTTGTTGTTGCGGCATTTCATGCTGTCCGCAAGGCTACCACTGCTGCGGCGATTGCCATGGGTGCTGCCCGAACGGCACCTCGTGCATAAATTTGTTTGGTACCCACTACTGTTTTGGCTAAACGGTCGCCGTGCGGCCTCTCACCTTGAGTTACGCTGAAAGCGGACTCATGCCGACGCGGTTTCTCGCGGTACTGCGAGTCAAGGGCGAGGGGTTTGTCGATTCGCTTGAACGTGATGCCCGGCGGAAAGACGACCAGGGGAAACCGGGGACAGGGGAAACCGGGGACGGGAAACCGGGGACAGTATCCACGTTTACCAGGGAAACCGGGAAACCGGGGACAGCGGGAAACCGGGGACAGTATCCACGTTTACCAGGTTTCTAAGGGGCTGGCGATGCGCGCAGCGGTGATGCCGCGTTTCGGTCGACCACCGGGCTTAGGGGCCAACGGGCGTTCCAGGACCGCCTCCCACTCAGACAGCATTTGAGGAGCGCACAGCGGGCGACCGGTCAGCGTGGCGCGGCGCAGACGTTCCAGATCGGATTCCTCGTCGACGGTGGACAGCAGCACCATTCGCCACCGTTCCGGAGTGTACTCCAACCTCCACCGCCGCAGATCGACCAGCCGGTCATCGGCATTGTGCTCAACATGGACGCGAGCGCTGGACCACGGGTAGTCCCAAGGCATGGCTACGAGGCCGGCGCGCTGCGGGTTACGTTCGACGTAAGCGACAGTCATCCATAGGTGTTGCGGCCCAATCAGGCAGGAGTAAAAACGCGCCTGAAAGAGGTGCCCGCAAGACCGCCGTCTGAGGTTGAGGTAGCGAGCATAGGCGGCATGAGTGCGTCCC
>JBAUOG010001025.1:0-2328 GCA_049579625.1 Bryobacteraceae bacterium | reverse complement strand
TTGCCATTCTTCCAGCTGTTGGCCGGTCATTTGGGATGTCCATCGTTGGTACAAGTTGAAGGCTGGGGCCATGAGGACAAGCCGGGCAATTTCCGGATGTTGTTCGGCTAGTAGAGCTGCCAGATAGCCACCCAAGCTCGACCCAATTACCAGTGCACCCTCCGCCGGGAGCAGGGCCTCTGCGACCGCCAACTGGCGGGTGACGGTCAGACTGCGGAAATCACCCTGATCCAGCGCAGGTGCGCAGAAAGGGATACCCATCGCTTCGAACTTTTCCTTAAAAAAACGGGCTTTGCGGGATGAAGGACTGGACGCAAAACCGTGCAGATAGATGACGCGCATAGGAAAATGGCAGCGGACGGCGGCTGCAGGGGCCTCTCTCCATTTGCGCACACCTTTCCTATGGTCCCGCTCGCCTTACTGGTCTATTTCGCCTGTCTGCGCTTACAAAAAGTGGGCCGAAATGCCGAATCCGGCCCCGGAACGCTTGCCTTAAATTGTTGGGACCGCTAGAATCAATCGTTTTGAAGCATTAATACGCCGCACCGCATCTCCCGAACACGCTCCCCCTTTTTACGTCTTGAGGTAGTTTAGATTGGAGCCGGGTTTTTCGTTCCGGGCCGAGCTGTGCGCGTCAAAAGAGAAGTGGCAAGGAGGATTTCATGGCGGTTGAACAAAAAGTAAAGCAAATCATCGTCGAGCAGTTGGGCGTGGACGAGAACCAGGTAGATGCGAGTGCGTCCTTCGTGGATGATCTGGGGGCCGACTCCCTGGACATTGTCGAACTCGTGATGGCATTTGAAGAAGCGTTTGACATCGATATCCCTGACGAAGACGCCGAGAAGATCCAGACCGTCAAACAGGCCGTCGACTACATCGAAGCCAAGGCGAAAAAATAAGCGCTGTTGGAGCGTCGCGCTGTTCGCGCGTGGACGCCAAGGGAGAATTTCGTGCCGCGAAGAGTCGTAGTCTCGGGAGTCGGACTGCTGTGTTCCGTTGGCAACGGCACCGATGAGTCCTGGGAAGCCATCCGTGCGGGTAAGAACGGGATAGGCCCGATCACCCAATTTGACCCCACCGAGTTTAGCTGCCGCATTGCCGGTGAAGTTAAGAACTTCGATCCGCTCCAATTCGTGGAGAAGAAAGAAGTCAAGAAAATGGCGAGGTTCATTCAGTTCGCCATGGCCGCCAGCGAGTTTGCCATGAAGCACGCGGGATTGGACCGCGGCGGCTACGACGAGGAGCGAACCGGCGTATACATTGGCAGTGGCATCGGCGGGTTCGAGGTCATCGAGCGTGAGCACAAGATCCTATTGGAGCGCGGCCCAAGCCGCATATCCCCCTTTTTCATCCCGTCCTGCATTGTCAACTTAGCCAGCGGATATGTTTCCATTCGCTATCACGCCAAAGGCCCGAATTCGGCCACCGCGACCGCTTGCACTACCAGTGCTCATTCCATCGGCGATTCGTTCCGGCTGATCCGGCACGAGGACGCCGACATCATGATTTGCGGTGGAAGCGAAGCTTGCATAACACCCATGGGCGTGGGAGGCTTCGCCGCCATGCGGGCGCTCTCAACCCGCAACGATGAACCCGAGAAGGCTTGCCGCCCATGGGATAAACAGCGCGATGGTTTCATTGTCGGTGAAGGAGCGGGCATTCTGGTTCTTGAAGAACTGGAACATGCGAAACAGCGCGGCGCTCGCATACTGGCCGAGATTGTCGGCTATGGGATGAGTGCGGATGCTTACCACATCACGTCGCCTCCGGACGATGGGGACGGCGCGTTCCGTGTGATGCGGAATGCCCTGCGCGATGCCAGCATCAGCCCAAGTGATGTCCAATATGTGAACGCCCACGGCACATCGACGGCGGTTGGCGACCGTGCCGAAACCATCGCTGTGAAACGAGCATTTGGCGATCACGCTTACAAATTGGCGGTCAGTTCCACCAAGTCCATGACCGGTCACTTACTGGGCGGGGCGGGCGGATTGGAAGCAGGCATCACCGTGCTGGCAATTCGCGATCAGATCGCTCCCCCGACGATCAACCTCGATGAGCCCGACGAGGACTGCGATCTTGACTACGTCCCGAAGGTAGCGCGTCCCTTGGCCATTGAGCATGCGCTCACGAACAGCTTCGGCTTCGGTGGCACAAATGGGTGCCTGATCTTCAAAAAGTACGCCGAATAACCTGGATCCGATGCCGGCGTCGACTTCCATGGGTTAGGCCGCTGGGCGATGGTTTGTCGATGCGGGACCCATATTCAAGTTGGCATTCCGTAGAATTAAAAGGAAAGCAGACGGAGCCTAACGCTTTGCCTCGCTC
>JBAUOG010001024.1:0-3054 GCA_049579625.1 Bryobacteraceae bacterium | reverse complement strand
GCACTAAGGACCAACAGCAGTGAGCAGAAGGCCAAAGCGCGGATCACATCGAGCCGGCTCAAGTTTTTCATGAACGTCCCTCCTTAGTAAATAAACGGCCGTGTTGGTGGTTGAGACCCGGAACCCTCGCGTTTTCGGAAGTCGCGTGTTGCTAAGCTCCCGCCGGGTCCATTGAGCATTGAGATACTCCGGGCCGTGCGCGTCGGCGCATTGCGACCAGCACGCCGGCAATTGCCACAGGTCCGTATTCTATCAGCGTTAGCCAGCCCGGAACCATCCACTCGCCTCCAAGTGTTCGCCAATGCCAGACCATATAGGTGGGGATGATGCTCACGGTCCAGACGATAATCGGTAGCGTCGCGGCCGACCTCGAAAACGGCAGCAGCCAGAGAAGATACCAGGGATATATAACCGGTGCGCACAGAAGTGATGCTGCCATCGGCCAGGCAAATGCTCCCGGCGAACATTCCGGTGACCTGATTCTCAGCCAGGTTGCGGTAACAAATCCGGCAAACACCGCCAGCCCGGCTGCTACCTGCAGAGGCGCCATTCGCTCGAGGTTCCCGAACACAGGGTTATTAAAACGGAAAATCTGCACATAGGTACCAACCGAGCCGATCGGAATTCGGCCTCGGTTCAGAAATGGCACATACAGGAGCGCAACCACCGCTGCTGCGAGTAGAGCGTCGCGGATTCGAACGCGTTTCCAGTAGAGGGGCAACAGCACGACCGGCAAGAATTTTACTGCGACGGCTAGTGCAAATCCCAGGGCTGCAATCGCCCGCCACCTGCGCCCTAGCGCGGCGAAGGACACCAGCAGGAGCAGCGCACCAAGAATGTCAATGTGACCGCTTCCCGCCACTTCAACGGCCAGTAGTGGGTTCCAGGCATATGCCAGAACCCAATGCGCCCCGCTCCTCTCGCGACGCAAAACGTCGAGCAGCAAGAAAGCAATTGCGAAATCGCAAAACACAAATGCCAGTCTCAGCGCAAAGGTGGATTCGTGAATCGCGGTTACGGCACGGAAGAAGAACTGAGCACCCGCCGGATACGGGCTCGGCACATCTGGGTTGTTCAAGCCCAGGGTTTCGGTTGTGTGCAATTCCCTGACTGAGGGATCGCTGGGAACGACAACATATGGGCTATAGCCGAGGCGCTGCAAGCGGCCATCCCAAACGTACCGGTGGATGTCATCATCGGGGCCTGGTGGCACCCGAAGAAATGGAAGGTGCCACAGAGCGGCCAGAGCAAGACCGGCAACGACAACGCGGCGTGGAAATTGTGACGTCGCGAAGAACTCCCGGATGGCCAGGAGATAAGCGATGCCGGCCACGATCAAAGAAGCGATGAAGGACGGGCCGCCCTTATCGCTGAAGTTGAAGGAACAGATCACGAGCGCCACGCATAGGATGGCGCCGAGCACGTGCACTCTGGTGGAAGCGGTGATCTTCACAGTTCTCCGGTCCCCGACCGCGATTGGGCCGCCGCTCGCTCCCACTCTCTAAGCCACATCGCTGTGCGTGGAGCCCTCTCCGGAGCCAGACGCAACTCCGCTGCCAGGCGGGTCAGGTCGTCAGATACGTCGATATCGTAAAAAGCACCTACCCATCCTAGGGAAAGCTCTAGCGTTCGAACGCGCGATATTAGTCTCTCTAGCGCGCTGCCGGTGCCCATTCCGTCGCTCGCGAAAAGCGTTGGGTGAGAGGCCTTTGCCCCAACCAAATAATAGCCTCCGTCTTGCGTCGGTCCCACGACTGCGTCATGTGCGGCCAGAGTCTCGAACGCGTCCTCGAGAACAGAACGCGGCAGATGTGGGCTGTCGCTGTTGAAGGCAATGATACGTCGTTGGCGTTCTTCTGTGAAGTGCGCAAATACCGAAGTAAGCCCTGCGGCAAGGCCCTCGCCTTTCTGCGCAACTACGCTTGCTTTGTTGCCTGCCAAGCGCGCCAACTCATCTACATCCGACTCCGGGCACATGATGGCAACTTCTACATCGCCCAATGACCGCGCCAGTGCCAGTGTGTCCTCCAGAAGACAGCAGTAGAAAGCGACGACAGCATCAACGGAAAGGCTAGGAGCCAGTCGGGTCTTGACCGAGCCTGGCCTTGGTGCTTTCGCCATGATTACCAGTACCCGGTCACGGCCCGGCGAACGCACCACCGTCTCGATTGAAGGCTCCATAAAGTTTGACGCGGACCTACGCGGGCCGTGGTGTTCCGGCGCTTCGAGGGCGAAAATGGAAGCGCACGATAAGACTGAAAATAAACCAAGCGGCGCCGATGGTGCCCTTCAGCGTACCGCCGATCTTTGATTCTCCGATACGCGGGTAGTAGCTCACAGGGACTTCAACCACGCGGAATCCAGCCAGAGCGCCTTTCAGGATCATCTCAACAGCCCAGCCATAGGTGGTCTCTTCGAGGCCGAGCCCGCGTAGTACATCTGCGCGGCCGGCGCGAAACGGGCCGAGATCACTGATTTCCAGCCCGTAGAGAAGCCTTATCAGGCGGGCGGCGAACCGATTACCAAACGCTTGATGCCAAGGCAGCGCCCCGGCGGAACGCCGCTCCCGGAGGCGGGAACCGAGCGTAATGTCAGCGCGCCCTTCGGTAATTGGCGCTAAGAGAATCGGCAGTTCGGAAGGCCGATCGCTGTAGTCGCCATCGAGAAACACGACAACGTCTGGGGAATTTGCCGCGGCTAGCCCTGTAAGACAAGCTCGCCCGTATCCGCGGCGCGGTTCCTGAACTACGATGGCGCCCATTTTTGCTGCGATTTCGGGCGTCCCGTCATTCGAGTTGCTGTCCACGACGATGACCTCCGTCGTCAAGTTGGATGGGAGATCCGCTAAAACGCGCTCAATCGCTCGCGCTTCATTATGGGTGGGAATGATGACGGAAACTCGCACGTGGACTTGGCTCGATCACCACCACGGAGAAGATGGCCGCCGTTGCGACAGCCACGCGTCAACGCCCCATCTCCGGCCGGCGCGTCCGATCGCGAGCCCGAGGCATGCCATCACCGGAACCAGCAGCTCCCAGATCCACGACTTACCAT
>JBAUOG010001023.1:0-9601 GCA_049579625.1 Bryobacteraceae bacterium | reverse complement strand
GGGCCACGCTTTGCAAAATCATGCCTGGCGTGCAGTAGCCGCATTGCATGGCATCGCATTCGATGAAGGATTGTTGAAGAGGATGCAGGCGTTCACCGTCCGCGAGGCCTTCGATGGTCATGATCTGCTTGCCCACCACCGTCCCAACCGGCGTGACACACGACCGGTGAGCGACGCCGTCAATCAAAACCGTACAGGCGCCGCATTGGCCTTCACCGCAGCCATACTTCGCTCCGGTTAAGTCCAGATCGTTGCGGAGCACCCAGAGCAGAGCGCGCTCCGGGTCGGTTTCGACGCGACGGCTGGAACCGTTTACGATGAGGTCCATAGATCCATTGTAGGGCGGGCAAACGGCGGCCACAGACAGTCGCGGTATTCGAAGGTGGCCGGGAAGGCGGTCTGCCGATGCGTAGCAGGGCCATTCGCGAGACCCTCTGTTATGCTCACGGTTGCATGAGCGCCCTTGTCCTCGACGGCAGGAAAATCAGCGCTGAGATCCGTTCCGAGCTCCGATCCCGCGTTGAGTTCCTTACCCTGAAATATCGCAGCCCCGGTCTGGCTGTCATTTTGGTTGGCGAAGATCCAGCTTCAGAAATCTACGTTCGGAACAAGGTGAAGGCCTGTCAGGAACTGGGCATACGCAGTTTCAAGTCCACCCCAAACTCCTCCATCTGCACAGACGAATTACTCTCACTGGTTGAAGGCTACAACCGGGATCCCGAGGTTGACGGCATCCTGGTTCAAATGCCGCTGCCAAAACACGTGAATTCGCAGCGCGTTCTGCTGGCCGTCGACCCGTCGAAGGATGCCGACGGTTTCCATCCGTTCAATGTTGGGAATCTCGTCGGCAATCGCCCTGGTCCCCGCTCCTGCACGCCCGCGGGCATCATCGAATTGCTAAAACGGTACGAGATCCCGTTGAGCGGCAGTCGAGCGGTGATTGTGGGCCGCAGTGACATCGTGGGCAAACCGATGGCGATGATGCTGCTTCATGAAAACGCCACTGTGACTATTTGCCATTCGCGGACCCGCGATCTTGCCGAAGAATGCCGGCGCGCGGACATCCTGGTGGCGGCCATGGGCAAACCCGCGATGCTGACGGCTTCCTACATAAGGGATGGCGCCGTGGTGGTGGATGTCGGCATGAACCGGCTTACCAGGTCCGATGAGGTTCAGCGGCTCTTCGCACATGAGCCTTCGCGACTCGAAGCTTTCGCCAAAACGGGAAGCCTTACGGTAGGAGACGTCGAGCCGTTCGCGATGCAGACCAAGGCTTCCGCGTATACGCCGGTCCCCGGAGGCGTAGGCCCACTCACGATTGCGATGCTCATGTCCAACACGGTGGCCCTCGCCGAACAGCACCTTGGTGGCTGAACATGGTGCGCGTCGGCCTTACGGGCGGGTACGCCACGGGAAAGAGTTTCGTCGCATCCGAATTGGAGAAACGCGGCTGCTTCCTGATCTATGCAGATCGCCTGGGCCATGAAGTAATGGCGCCAGGTGGGCCGGCGTATTCTCCGATCGTCGAGCTGTTCGGCGCAGGCATTTTAGGTTCAGATGGAGCCATCGATCGTAAACGGTTGGCCGCTCTTGTTTTCGGCAACGAGGAATTGCTTGAAAAGCTGAACGGCATTGTGCATCCCGCCGTCTTCGATCGGGAGGAGGCGTTGCTAGCGGAGCACGTTGCCCGAGACGCGCACGCAATTGTCGTAATGGAATCGGCTATCCTGATAGAAACCGGCCACTACAAAGCTTTTGACCGCTTGATTTTGACCACCTGTTCCGAGTCGCTTCAGGTATCCCGGGGTATGAAACGAGATAGGCTTCCCCGCAGCGAAGTACTGAAGCGAATCCGCAACCAGATGCCATTGGACGAGAAGCAGAAGTTTGCCGACTTCGTCATTGACACCAGCGGTTCCAAGGCGGAAACCGTCGCGCAGGTGGCGGCCGTGTACCAGACCTTGAAGAGCTTGGCCACAGAATCCATGAAGCACGCACTATGAAGTCTCGCGTATTGATACTCACCATCCTTTTTTGCGCCGGAGCGCTATGGCTCACGTCGAAGACGCATTGGAGCCTTCGAGCGCTCGCCAGACCATTGCTTGGTGGATCGCTGTGGGCCGAACCGGCCGTCGTGCACGGCGCTGGTCTTGGCGCCGACGAACTGAACAACATCGACATCTACAAAGCAGCCAACAAAGCGACGGTTTACATCACGAGCACTACCGTGAAGCGGGATTTCTTCTATCAGCCGTATCGAACGCAGGCGCTCGGATCCGGTTTTCTGATCAACGAGGAGGGCTTTATCCTGACAAACTATCACGTTGTGTCGGGCAGCCAGCGTCTCCAAGTCACGCTCGATGATCAGAGCCAGTACGATGCCAAAGCGCTGGACACAGACCGCTCCGATGATCTCGCTCTTATCAAGATCAATCCGAAGCGCAAGGTCACCTATCTTCACCTCGGTGACTCGGATCACATTCAAGTCGGCCAAAAGGTACTCGCCATTGGGGATCCGTTTGGTTTGGAGGGCACCCTCACCACAGGCGTTGTCAGCTCGCTCGGCCGCGGCATCCAGGGTGAGAGCCGTCGCATGGAGGGAATGATTCAAACCGACGCCGCCATTAACTCCGGAAATAGCGGCGGCCCGCTGCTCGATTCGTCGGGAAATGTGATCGGCATAAACACAGCCATCTACGGTCCCAACGGAACGAACGTCGGAATAGGCTTTGCATTGCCCATCAATCGCGCCAAAGCGCTGCTCAGCGACTACCAGGCCGGCCGCATCACCGAGCGCCCCAAACTCGGTGTGCAGACGGTATACATCGCCGGCGATCTGGCGGAAGCTCTGAAGCTGCCTACTCGCGGCGGCCTGCTAGTGCAAGAAGTGGAGCGAGGTTCTTCCGCAGAAGCGGCCGGCATTCGGGGTCCGCGCGAATCTGTAATGGTCGGCAATCAAGAGCTCCTGATTGGCGGCGATTTCATCACCGGTATGGACGACCAGGCTATCGATCGAGAAGATACGCTGATCCGTCTCATGAATAAGAAGCGCGTTGGCGATACCGTTCAGCTGACGCTTTTTCGAAACGGGAAGACCACCAAGCTCCCTATCAAGCTGTTACGTGCGCCTCCCGACGAGCAGTAAGGATTAGCGCTCCGTGGTCGCGAACGGGCTGAAGTCGGTCTGGTAGTCGAAGTAGTCCACGCCCTCTCTACGCTTCAACCCGTTGACGATGGCGTAGGTGATGGGAGTCATCGCGGTCTCGTAAACAACTTTGATGATGTACCCCGAGAGGATCAGCTTCAGGATGATTCCAACCGTAACGCCAGGCGTCCCGTAGAACGCGATGAACATAACGATGGTGGTATCTACGGCTTGCCCGACAACGGTCGATCCTATCGTACGTGTCCACAGATACCGGCCACGGGTGATCAATTTGAGCTTCGCCAGCGTGAACGAGTTGGCGAACTCGCCGCACCAATAGGCGATCAGACTGGCCAGCACGATTCGGCCCACGGGCTTAAACACAGCCCCAAAGGCCGCTTGATTGGTGTACTCCGGCGCCGGCGGAATCGCCACGGCAATGGCGCTGACAGCCACCATGAAGAAGGACGCAAAGAAGCCGTACCAGATGGCACGCCTTGACGCCGCATATCCATACACCTCGGTGAAGATGTCTCCGAAGATGTATGTGATGGGGAAAAGGATCTGCGCGCTGCTGACCCGGAACGGCCCGATCGCAAAGAATTTGGAGGCGATGATATTCGATATCAGCAGAACGACGACGAAGACACAGATGAATGGATCCAGATACTTATAGCGCCGGTCGGCCTCGAACAGCGAAGGAAGGGGTCTTGGGTCAATGTCAGGCATGTCTTTCTAGATTCGCTCAGTGCCGCTCCGATTGGCGAATTCATGCAAGCGCTAACGGTCGGCTGGTTATAATCGGAGCGTGCCCAAGCGCCTGTTGACCAGCCTGATTTCACTCGGCTTAACGCTCCTGCTCGGCATTCTGGCCGGATGCGGGTCGGATATTAAGACCAGGGATCATGTCCAGAGCGACCTCAGGACCCACCTCCAGAAGGTCGGGTTAGACGTCGACCGGCTCGATGTTTCCGTAACGGCAGTCGCATTCGACAAGAACACGGCCCATGCCACGGTGACCTTCAGTCCCAAGGGCGCGGCCAACGTCCATGATGGCATCACGATGAACTATACGCTCGAGGCCAAGGACGGGCACTGGGTTGTCGTCGGCCGCGCCGATTCTCAGGGTCATGGCATGGGTGGCCCCTCGAGCAACCCGAACCTTCCCGCCGGTCATCCACCCATGGGCCCCGGTACACCGTTTGGGGATCCGAAGATGCCCTCGCAGCAGCAGCCCCTGCCTCCAGGCCATCCGCAAGTTCAAGGGACGCCTTCCCCTTCCAATGGTCAGGCCCTGCCTCCGGGACACCCGAAAGTATGAAGACTGTCGCCATTCTTGGCGGTGGACCAGCGGGCGCCTCGGCAGCCGAGCGCTTGGCACGAGGCGGCCTCAAAACCATCCTTCTGGATGAGAAACTGGCTTGGGAGAAGCCGTGCGGTGGCGGTATCACGTATAAGGCTTATTCGCAGTATCGATATCTAATCGACAACGACACGCCGAAGCGGCTGGTGAACGAGACCTACCTCGCTGCGCCCAAGTCGGGCTCAGTGAAAATGCACCTTTCCCACCCGCTTGTGATTTATTCCCGGATTGATCTGAACCAGATGCTGTTGAGCCGCGCGGAAGCCGCCGGGGTGCAGATTGAGAAGGAACGAGTCCTCGATATCGAACGCCAGTCGAATGGCTGGAACATCCGGACGAAAGCGGGCACCATCAGCGCGGACTACTGCCTTGTGGCCACGGGCGCACGGAACCCGCTGCGCCAGGTTGGCACGCAATATACAGCGGCCGACACGATGTACGCGCTGGGTTACTACGTTCCTTCGAAGCAGGCTCACATCGACATTCAGTTTCTTCCCAACCTCGAAGGCTATATCTGGGTGTTCCCACGATGCGGCCACCTCTCGGTTGGCATTTGCGGCAAAAGCGAGTCCGCCCAGTGCCTGCGGGCGCGCCTGGAGCGCTACATGGACGAGAAAGGTATCTCGCGCAAAGAAGCTCAGTTCTACGGCCACATGCTGCCCGCTCTCAATGATCGCGGTTGGCGTAACAACCGGCTAGCCGGCGAAGGCTGGATTGCGGTTGGGGACGCCGGCGGACTGGTGGATCCGGTGACAGGCGAAGGCCTGTACTACGCCGTTCGTTCGGGCGATTTGGCGAGCCAAGTAATTCTCGCCGATGTCGAGCCGCACCGGCGGGAAGAACAATACCGGCAAATGATCCAGCGCGACTTCGGTCTTGACCTGACATACGGCGCGGCACTGGCGAAGCGTCTTTTCTGCAGCGTCGTCGTGTTCGGCGCGGTGCCCACGCGGATGATCGACTTCATGCGGCGGAGCCCGCGTTTCTGCGAGATCATGCAGGATCTGTTTGCCGGGACGCAGCCGTATCTGGACTTGAAGTCGCGCCTGCTGAAGAATCTAAACGGTACGCTGCACGAGATTCTGATGAGCTTCTTCTTCCGAAGGCTAGTGCTGGGCCAGACCCGGGTATGAAGGTTCCGCAGTCCGAAGCGCTTTTCTCGCGGGCTCAACAATCCATCCCGGGAGGCGTAAACTCGCCGGTGCGGGCTTTCCGGAGCGTGGGCGGGACGCCGCGGTTCATTGCTCGCGGGGATGGCTCTCACCTGTTCGATGTCGACGGCAACGATTACATCGACTACGTTTGCTCCTGGGGACCGCTGATCCTGGGCCATCGCCCGCCGGAAGTGATCGAAGCGATCCGCGGTGTTCTCGATATTGGCACAAGCTTCGGAGCGCCAACCGGCCGGGAAACGCAGCTGGCCGAACTGATCATCGACACCGTCCCCTCGGTCGAGATGGTGCGTCTGGTGAACTCAGGCACGGAAGCCACCATGAGCGCACTGCGTGTGGCGCGCGGCTTTACGGGGCGCGACCTAACCGTCAAGTTCGAAGGCTGTTACCACGGCCATGTCGACTCGCTGCTGGTCAAGGCGGGCTCAGGAATCGCCACGCTGGGCATTCCCGATACGGCCGGTGTTCCCAAGGCATTCGCCGACACCACTATCGCTCTGCCATTCAACGATCTGGACCATGTGGAATCGGCTTTCCGTGCGCAAGGCGACAGGATCGCCGCAGTGATCATCGAACCGGTGGTCGGCAACATGGGGTGTATCGCTCCTAAGGTGGGCTTCCTCGAAGGGCTGCGCCGCATCACGCAACAGTACGGCGCCGTGCTTATCTTTGACGAGGTCATGACCGGTTTCCGGCTGAGCCCGGGTGGCGCGCAGCAACTCTATGGCGTGACACCCGATATGACCACGTTAGGTAAGATCATCGGCGGTGGATTGCCTATGGCCGCTTACGGCGGCCGGGCGGAAATCATGAAGCACGTGGCGCCGCTTGGGCCCATTTACCAGGCCGGGACCTTGTCGGGGAATCCAGTCGCCGTGAGCGCAGGAATCGCCATGCTGCGCTATCTGAAAGCACATCCCGAGGTATACGACATCATCGAAGCCCGCACCGCCGAACTCACTGCGTACGTGCCACCAGGCGTGTGTGTGAACAGGGTCGGCTCAATGTACACGTTCTTCTTTCAGGAAGGACCCGTCACCGATTACGAGTCGGCGAAGAGATCGGATACGGCGACTTTTGGCCGCTTCTTTCATCACTTGCTTGAACGTGGCGTCTATTTCCCGCCATCGCAGTTCGAATCGGGCTTCGTCTCGGCTGCGCATACTCCTGGCGATATTACCCATACGGTTAACGTCATCAAGTCGTTTGTCTCTTAAGCGGCTCACCTACGTCTATGTCAGCCAATGCCTCCAAACCGAAGGTCCTGGTCACCGGCGCGGCGAAGCGCATCGGCCGTACGATTGCTATTGAGTTGTTCAAGCATGGCTTCGAGGTTGCCATCCATTACGGCAGTTCCGAGCAGGAAGCTCGCGAGGTGGCCGAACTCTGCGGCGGCGCGCCAACTTTTCAGGCAGACCTGGGGCAAGTTGCGGAGATCCGGCGGCTCTTTGCGGAGGTCCGCGAGCGCTTTGGTCTGCTCAATTGCCTGGTGAACAACGCGGCGCGCTTCACCCGCGTCGAAGCGCTTGCCATCACCGAGGCGGATTGGGACTTCATCCACAACATCAACCTCAAGGCCACCTTCTTTTGCTGCCAGGAAGGCGCACGACAGATGAAAGAACTGGGCGGCGGCCGCATCGTCAACATCAGTTCGCTGGGCGGGATACGGCCCTGGGCCGAGCATGTCCACTACTGCGCCTCGAAGGCCGGCGTCATTATGATGACCAAAGCACTCGCCAAGGCGCTGGCGCCGTTTATTACGGTCAATTCCGTGGCGCCGGGCGTCATCTCCTTCAATGATGTGGACGCAAGAACACAGGCGATGATCGACGCAACACCGATGCACCGCTCCGGGACGCCGGAAGAGATTGCCGACGCGGTACGCTTCTTCCTGACCGGCCCGGACTTCATCACGGGCCAGATCCTTGCCGTCGATGGCGGCCTTAACGACCGGTAAGTCATCAACTTGAACGCAAGCAGATGACTCCGGGTACTGCGATGAAAACCATGCGGCGAACCGCATGGATCGCTACGGTACCGCCTCCGACTATCATTGATAGTAAGGTCTTTCGATGGAACCCCCCACAGTTGCGAGGTTTCTTGTCTAGGGAGGATTGCACACGCCACCGTCTTCCGGTATTGGCTCCTGTCGCCGATGCTGGACAGCGCTGCGCCCGCAGGGATGCCAAACACTCTTGCGTGACGCGGATACCGAGTGTGTTCCGGCTTGCGGCGATGCTGTTATTCTTAGCGTCGTTTGCGTGGCCCCAAGTCATCGAATTCGAATCGAAGGGCCTCCATTATCAGGCTTTGACAAAGAACGGCATTACTGTGATGTTTGCGACGCTGCCCGCTCACATCAAAGATTTCAACATCATTCAGATAACGATTACAAACGGCTCTCCGCTCTCGTGGACCGTGAAACCTCAGGATTTCTCGTTCGTTCGTCAGGATGGCGTTCATCTGGAATCTGTGTCTGCTGACGGAGTCGTCGAATCGCTTCTTCAACGAGCCAGCCGCAACGATGTCATCAAGCTTCAGCTGCTGTACGAAAACACCATCTACGCATTGACGAACTTTCGATCCACCAACGGGTACGAGAAGCGCCGCCAGACCGCTATGGGCATGTTCGTGAATCCGCGCTTCAAGGCGGCGGCGGAGGCATCAGCGATCGCGTTTGCCCAAACCAAGTTGAAACCGGGCGAATCCACGGATGGCGCTGTGTTCTTCGAAAGCAAGGAGAAGGTGTTGGGGCAAGGTCACTTGGTGGTGCATACTGCCGGCGAGCAATTCGAGTTCGATACGTTTCCTGAGGTCAAGCTGAAGTGACCTCCACTCCGGACCTCCCCGATCTTTCAGGATTGATCGACCTTCATTCGCACACCAATGCGTCCGACGGATCCTTAACTCCGGCTGAACTCGTCGAACTGGCAAGATCGTTGCGGCTCGATGGGCTGTCAATCACGGATCACGACACCTTCGCTGGCTATGAGGCGGCACTTCCGCTGGCCTCGGCCGCCGGCCTAGATCTCCTTTGCGGCATCGAGCTCAGCTCCCGATACTACCTGCCGCCCAATGGCGCTCACCGCAATCTGCATCTGCTCGCCTATTTCCCTGCCGGGAGCCCCTCTGAGTCCTTTAGGCTCTGGCTAAAGGATCTGCAGGAAGATCGCCGTGATCGCAATCGCCGCCTGGTGGCCGCGCTCCAATCACGCGGCATCGACATCCACCTGGAAGAGGTTGAGAGATTGGGACGCAGTATCGCTGGACGGCCACACTTCGCCCGCCTTTTGGTTCAGAAGGGCCACGCCCGGAATACCGAGGAAGCGTTCCGCCTGTACCTTGGCGAGAGCGCGCCCACTTACGTAGAGCGCGAATCGCCCACAACACAACAAGCGATTAGCTTGGTCGCAGGGGGCGGAGGGGTTCCGGTGGTGGCGCACCCTGTTCGATTGTCGATCTCCGACCCAGGCCTGGAAAGAAGAGTGCTCAAGGAGCTAAAGGCGGCCGGCCTTGGCGGGCTGGAGGTCATTCATTCCGACCACTCCGCCGCGCTACAGTCCCATTACATGCGCTTGGCTGAAGAGCTGGATTTGCTTCCGACGGGTGGCTCGGATTTTCACGGCTATGCTAAGCCGGGCGTGCAATTAGGGCGCGGAATCGAGGACAATATCCGGGTCCCGCGCCGCTTTCTCGATCGTCTGCGCGAACTGAGTTAGACCGACCAGGGACTCCCCGTTTGTGTCGGCGAAGCAGTTATGCCGATGCCTTCGGTTTCCAAAGGCCAATCGTATTGCCGTCCGGATCCGCGAACCAGGCAAAGGTTCCTTCCGGAATCTCGACGGGCGGCACAACCTTCTTGCCGCCCAGTGATTCCGCCTTCGCCAAGGCCGCCGCGACATCGTCCACTTGGACGTAAAT
>JBAUOG010001022.1:0-6441 GCA_049579625.1 Bryobacteraceae bacterium | reverse complement strand
GATCAAGGAAGTGATCCGTTACGACAACTACAAGCAGTTCAAGAGCGACGTGGTAATTAAGTATGGCGATACCGTTTCGGGCGATCAGCCAGCCACCCCACCGCCGCCGAAGCCGCCACAGCAGCCGCCTCCACAGCGGTAGAAGCCGCCGAGGGATGCTGCGCTCAGCCGCTTAATTCGCGCTTTCCCCATTCACTGAAAGTTGCGCCCTTTTCATTACGAACGCGCGGGGGGCAGAGGCATGTCTGTGATTTAATGGGATTTTCCAGCCATGGCGGAAACAAACCCACATCGCGGTCGCACTCGCCGCAGAATCAACCGGGAGCTACGCGAAGCCGCGTTTGTGGCCAAGGGCACGCTCTTTACGGGTCATCCGCTGATGGCGCACATCATCCCGATCCGACGCTGTAATCTCTCCTGCACCTACTGCAACGAGTACGACGATTCTTCCAAGCCGGTGGCTCTGGAAACCATGTATCACCGGCTGGACCTGCTAGGCCGCCTGAAGACCGGAATTATTACCTTGAGCGGCGGCGAACCGCTGTTGCATCCCGAACTCGACCAGATCATCACGCGTATTCGTCACAACAAGGCAATAGCCGGGTTGATCACCAACGGCTATCTGCTGACGGCGGATCGGGTCAAACGGCTGAACGACGCCGGACTCGATCACATGCAGATCAGCATCGACAACGTGATGCCTGACGACGTGTCAAAGAAGAGCCTGAAAGTGCTCGATAAGAAACTGCAGGTTCTGGCCGAAAACGCCGACTTTCACGTCAACATCAATTCAGTGCTCGGCGGCGGGATTCACTTTCCGGAAGACGCACTGACCGTGGGCAGGCGCGCCATGGAACTGGGCTTCACATCCACCGTAGGCATCATCCACGATCACGATGGCCAACTTCGGCCGCTTTCCGACCGCGAGCGCGAAGTATTTCTCGCCATGAAGAGCTTTGAGAAGAAGCACTTCTCGCGCTTAAACTATTTCCAGGAAGACATCGCGAACGCCCGGCCCAGTGACTGGCGCTGCCGCGCGGGCTCACGCTATCTGTACATTTGCGAAGACGGCTTGGTGCATTACTGCTCGCAGCAGCGTGGCTATCCTGGTAAGCCGCTGGAAGATTACACGCTGGAAGACATCCGGCGCGAATACATCACCAAGAAGTCGTGCGCTCCCATGTGTACGGTTTCGTGCGTGCATCAGATTTCTTACTTCGATTTCTTCCGGGGCAAACAGACGCTGGAGTCCGCCCCCCTCGATCAGACTTCGAACCATCTGGTGACCATCAAGTCAGCCGGCGGATAAGTCAGCACCGCAGACGGGAAAGCGCCACAGAACCGCGCGCGTGAGCGAGCGGATGCGCGTCGCGCTGGATGACCCGTGATCGCGCCAGTACGTAGTTGGCATGTCCCACCGACCCGTTCCCTGCTCGGGCCATAGGATAGCCTCAAACTATGTTGAAGACAGGTTTGGTGGGCGACCCGGCGATGCTTGCACATGACACCGGGCCGGGGCATCCCGAGCAGCCCGCACGCTACTCAGCCGTCATGGACCGTTTGCACTTCACGGGCCTGTTCGACTATCTCCCCCATATCGACCCGCAATTAGCCACCACGGAACAACTGGCGCTGGTTCATACCCCCGCCTACATCGCGCTGGCGGAGCGAGAAGTCAATCAACACCACTCACAGCTCAGCACCGGCGATACATCTATTTCACTGGGATCGTTCGACGCCGCCCTGCGCGCAGCCGGTTGTACGATAGCGGCGACTGACGCCGTCCTACAGGCGAAGGTCAACAATGCATTCTGCGTAGTTCGCCCGCCAGGACATCACGCCAGCCAGGCACGGGGCATGGGCTTTTGCCTGTTCAATAACGTCGCCGTCGCGGCGCGTTACGCACAAAAGCAGTATGGCTTGGCCCGCGTTGCGATCGTCGATTGGGACGTTCATCATGGAAACGGCACACAGGATGTCTTCTACGAAGATCCTAGTGTGTTGTTCTTCAGTACGCATCAGCATCCGTGGTATCCAGGTACAGGCGCGGCCGGCGAAACAGGCGCCGGAGCCGGCGTGGGGACAACGATAAACTGCCCATTCCCGGCAGGTGCGGGACGGCGCGAGATCCTGGGAGCATTCCAACAAGTCCTCCTGCCGAAGTTTCGTGAATTCCGGCCCGAGTTGATTTTGATCTCGGCCGGTTTTGATTCGCGCGTCAGCGATCCGCTCGGACACTTTCTGCTTACCGACGAGGACTTCGTGGACCTGACGAGGGTGCTGCTTGAGGCCGCCGATCAATTTGCCTGTGGACGAGTCGTTTCGGTTCTGGAAGGTGGCTACAACTTGACCGGACTCGCATCCGCGTCAACGGCGCATGTCCGCGCCCTGTGCGACATACATGATTGACCCGCGCGCGTAATCAAACTTTACACAGAGTGGGACCCGGTGCGATACGAGTTGACCACCCAGTCCTAAGGTGCCTAGACTTGAGCTATGGGCATGGCTCTGCATCCTCCGCACTGCCTCAGTTGCGGCTTATCGGACATTCGCCGGTCCCGGCGGCGTTGGAAAGACGTAATGTTCTATCTGCTTGGCCTCAACCGTTTCGATGCCAAATTTGCAATCGTCGATTCCATCGCCGGCCAGGGCCGGCCGTCCAGAAACAAAGAGCCGGCAGTTCGTGCATTATCGACGAGGGATAAGTTGTTACGCCACACTTTCTTATGTCCTCCTGATTCCACGTGACTGAGCCCCCGCAATTTCTGAAATCGGCCCGCGCGGGATCTTACTAGCAAATTCGAAAGAGTATACTAGCGCCATGACCGAAGTGGCATCGGGCTCGGAACACTTACTTGATGAGTACATGCAAGCGCTCGACCGATACGGGCTGGCGCGCGCCGAACTTGAGGCGATCCAAACCAGCAAAACTGAAACGGACCCAAGGTCCCTAGAGGACCGGGTTCAAACGGCCCGATGGGAATTCTGCCAGGCACGACACAGGTACAAGCGACGCAAACCTGCCGCGGGTTAGACCACGCGGGCCGCCTCGGCCGCCCACGCGTCGCGTCCGCCCGGGCTCTCATCTTTCGGAATAATCAGTTCGGTGAGTTAGTTGACGGTCTTGTACTCGGCATCGGTGAAAAAGAGCGTCTAGTAGGCTTCCACCTTGGGCGGTGCAGATTCGCTGTGGGAATTCTCGCCGGCAAAGGCCCAGCGGCTGAAGCCAGGGAATTGAGCGAGTGTGGAATCTTTGGCAAGCATCGCCAGCATCTCGCGACGACCGGGTGATTGATTCGCCATTGTTCTTTGCCTTAGTTCTTCCAAAACGGCCACGCAGCGCCAATCAAGGTGGCTGAAGGACCAAGTGCCGCGCGGCTGAACGAGACACCTGTTCGCGAGAGTATACTCGCCGAGTCACGAAACACCTGCTCGGCGACCTTCAACACCGAATCACCTGCGGCCGACAGTCCTCCCGCAACGGCGATGTGATCCGGGAACAGCGTGTTGGCCATGGATGCGATGGCAATCCCGAGATGTTCTCCGGCTTCCCACAAGATGGAAAGCGCGACGGAGTTGCCTTGGTTCGCGGCTTCGATGACATCGCGTAGTGAGATCTCCGAAGTCAGGCCGGACTGTTGTGCAAATCGCTCGGCCAGGGCGGGCGCGGAGACCAGGATTTCTGCGCAACCGCGGCCGCCGCAGTAGCAAACCGGTCCCTTGGGTTCAACAATGATGTGCCCGATATCGCCGAGACACCCATACGCAAAGCGCAACGGCTCTCCATCGACAGCCATACCGACACCGAGACCGGTACCCGCTGTGACGCACAAAAAACGTTTCGATTGGCTGCCGGTGCCGAAGAGATACTCCGCCATACAAGCCGAGTTCGAATCGGTCTCCAATTCCACGGGCTGTTCGAAACGGCTCCGCAGGCGTTCGAGCAAAGGAAACTGTTCCAGCCACGCGATGTTGGGGTTGTAGACCAGACGGTCGCGTAGCGGGCTCAGGAATCCCGCGACGGCAACGCCGATTCCACCGATCGCTTGGTCAGTGGTGTCGGTTTGTTCTATGAGCGCGCAGAGAGCTTCGAAATAGCACTCGACGTCCGGCTCCGTGGGAATAGATCTTGTCACGTGCAGTTGACCGGACGAATCCACAACACCGGCTTTGGTGGAGGTGCCTCCGATGTCGACGCAGACGACGGATGGATTCATGAAAGCCCCGGAAATCCAGATTCAGAGCCAGTGACTGTCGAAGCCCAGCGAAACAAGCCGGGCGTCAGACCGCGCGACTCAGCGGTGCGATACGCCAGCAACTGCAGCGGAACTGCCTCAAACACGGAAGCAAAGCGCGCCGGAACGGTTTCCGGCCAAGTGCCAAGCGTCTGAAGAGACGAGTCGGATTCAAGCGGTCCGATCCAGCGCACGGCTGCGCCCATCTTCGTCATGTCCACGGCGAACTGATGATCAATCGCAGCCGTTACGGACTGCGTGCCTATCACAACGGCTCGAATACGATCGTCCGCTGCCTCGACGAAGCCGTGCCGGAATTGGGCAATGGACATCCCGGTGGCAGGAGTCTTGGCAACCTCGTGCATCAAGAGCACGCCTTCGTCCACCGAGGCCAGGCCCGGACCACGGCTAAGAATGTAGAGTGGCGTAGTGAGATCCGTGAACGCTTGCGAAGCATGACTGGCAGCGATACACTCCTCGATCCACCCTGTTAGGTGAGCAACGGTTGCGGCTAAGTCCGATTTGGCCTGGTCGAACTCGTCCAGATAGGCGGCGGTGAGCAATAAGAGAGTAACCGCGGTCGCGATGTAAGTTTGGACCGCGACTAACTGATCGGCGGGACTGTTGAGCAGTATGTGTTCGGTGGTGCGCGCCGCCAGCGTGCTCCCGGGCACATTGAGTACCCCAACCGTTGGGTAGTGGCGGTGATCCAGTAAGTCGAGAAGTTTGACGGTTTCTACGCTTTCCCCGGAACGTGAAACCAGGATAACAGCGGTATCGCGGCCGAGCTCGGCGTTTAAGAAGTGGAGCAACTCGGCTGTCTCGGCAACGGAGACAGAGATACCTTTCGCCGACAGTGCATAACGCATGGGAATGCACGCAAACAAAGATGCGCCCATGCCGGTGAGGACGATCCGCTTGCTATTCCGAAGCAACTCCGCACTACGCAAAATTGCGGGAAGCCCGGGTCCGAACTGGTAAACCCCTACCACCTGAAGAGCAGTGGGCTGGGCCAGGATGTTCTCAAAAAGTGGCGTCGTCACTTGGCTAGTCTCCCCAACCATTCATCAATTGGTTTGCTCGTCGTCGGACGATACGGCATGTGGACTTTCTGGCCGAGGCCCGCAGATGCATAAGCGGCGTACAGCGCCTGCATTACAACCCGTCCGTCCTCGCCGGTGGCGTCGAGCGTCTCCTTGCCGCGAACACAACGCGCAAAGTGGCGCATTTCCTGCGGAATGCCATAGTTCCAATGTTCCTCGAAAACGGGATAGCTCCAACCTTGTGTAGATGGCGCCTTCTCAACGGCATAACCAAAGCCGTGTTCGCTGTACGTCGGCAGAGCATTGCCCATATGCAGGTCTGCGTAGGTGACGCCTCCGTTCCCGTAGATCTCCGTGCGATCGGTCATGCCGCCAAGCCGGTTCCAACTGTCCTCCACCAATCCCAGTGCGCCGTTTTCGAACTCTATAATGCACAGCGCCTCATCGTCGCCTTTGGTTTTATCGCCGTGGACCAACGTGCCGAGTTGGGCGTAGATCGATTTGATCGCGGGCCGGCCGAGAAACCAATAAGAGAAGGCGATTCCGTGGCAGCCCAGGTCCATGAGCGCGCCGCCGCCGGCCCGTTCGACATCCCAGAACCAGGGGCTGTGCGGCCCCGAATGCTTTTCACTTTGTTTGACAAGATGGACCTTACCGAAAGCCCCCTGATCGGCCATCTCCTTTGCCTTGACATATTTGGGCGTGAAGAAAAGCTCCTCTGCGTATGCCAGAAGCACGCCCCGCCGGCGACAGGTGTCGATCATCTCGTCGGCCTCAGCCAGCGTCATGCAAAGCGGCTTCTCGCAGACCACATGTTTACCGGCGTTCGCGATGTCGATGGTCATCTGGGCGTGCAGATGATTCGGCGCGGTGATGGTGACCATCTCAATGTCTGGCTCCTTCAACATTTCGCGATAGTCGAGAAAGTGCCGCGGGACAGAGTATTTCTTCGCGAGCCGTTCAGCGTTACCGGGCGTCGGCGAGGCAATGGCCACTACCTCCGATTCCTCCGGCATCATCTGAAACGACGCCACGTGAATATCGGCTTCGAACTGCGAGCCGATGATGCCGACTTTCACCTTGCTGTTTGAAGACATAGTGTTACCCGAACACGAATCGTATCACCGGTCGAGTTACCGCCTGAGAGACTTTGCGCAACGAAC
>JBAUOG010001021.1:0-3202 GCA_049579625.1 Bryobacteraceae bacterium | reverse complement strand
GCGAGATTCTTGCATGTAGTTCCCTTGTCCTGCTCACTCACTTTGGCATCGGAACTGCCGGCGGCCTTATTGAGGCAGTTCTGCATGAATGTTTTGCGCGCTTGGTCTTTGAGGCCCTGTTTGTCGGCGGCGTCGTTGCAGGCCTTCGCTTTGTCCTGCGAAGACGCCGTTGACGAAGGCGCTGCTTTGGCTTCGGTCACCGAGGTAAGGCTCGTTACCAACAAGAGCGACATCACCGCCGCCCTTAAGTAATTTGAAAATTTTGACATTTAGAATCTCCTTATTCTGAATTTGATGGAAATGAAGAACACCCTGGCCATCAGGATTCCGCCTGAAGTCCGGTTGCTGTCCGTAATCGCTGTTTCCCGCGCGAGCGACTTACTTCGCGTCTTCAATGACGGCCTTCACCTTGCCACCCTTGATCGCGCGCTTGAGCACCGCGTGGTCTCTTTCGTTCTGATCGGCATACGACATCGAGAAAATGGCGATCGCCTTATCGAACTCGTCGCTCTTGCCCAGGTACCCGCTGATCGCCGCGGCGTCTCCTGAGCGCGCATGAGAGAGCGCCAGCGAGTAGCCGCAACACTCGGCGAAGAACGTCATTTTCGCCGCGGCGAAGGTCTCCACAGCAAACTTGATCTTGACGTCCCGCAGCTGGCGGAAATAGTAGTGACGTCCTAACCGGCCCTCGCTCCAGCCGAGGAAAATGTCGCTGGCCGGCTGCATGAGCCGGTGGCCGTTGACCACACGTTGCCCATGGTTCGGAAAGACGCTCGCTCCGACATACTCCTCGAGGACCGACGCGCGCGTTTCCTTGACCTGCAGAATGAGGGGATCTCCTGTGTCGGCCATCAATAGGAGCAGCGAGCACGCTGTGCCGACGCTCCCGACGCCAACCACCTTAAGCGCCGCGTCCTTTAATTGATACCGGCCGAGCAAAAAGCGATTTTGTGGCGATAGGGATTCACGGTATCGGTCGAAGACTAACTTGACGTCTGGATGGATCTCTCCGGGCGCGTGGCCTTTCCAGTGGAAGATCGTCGGAGGCTGCTCTTTGATAATCGGGGACCCGTCTGAGTCGTCAACGAGCTTGGGGAAGACGCCTTCGGACGTGCTGCTCTCACGCGCCTTGGAGAGGTTCTTGATCGCGCTGCGGCGAATGGCGGCATCCTTGACGCTCGCGATGAGCATCTCCGCCTCCACGGCGAAGTACCACTGTTCCAGCACCTTCATTTCGCCGAACTCGGCCATATGCTCGCGGTACGACCTGACGCAGGTGAGTACGGCATCCTTGGCGTCGGATTCGGTGAGGCCGTTGTCGCGACAGGCGATCACGAAGCTCGCCGCCAGACGCTTCAGATCCCACTCCCACGGCGCGGGAAGGGTCTCATCCAGATCGTTGATGGCGAAGATGACCTGCCTCTCCGGGGTAGCGAGTCCCCGGAAGTTGACCAGATGCGAATCTCCACCGCATTGCACGCGAAGCCCGGTAGCCGGGGTACCTGATAGGTCGTCCGCCATGGCGAGCGCCGAGCCTCGGTAGAAGGTGAAGGGAGACAACGCCATGCGCCCGTGGCGAAGCGGAAGGAGGTCGGGAAGACGCCCCTTGTCGGCCTTCAGTACCAACTGCACCGGATCAGGCCGGTCATGCGGCGGCGTCCACGCGGCGTGCGAGGCTCGTGGGCATTTGTCCCGCAGTGCCTTACCCATCGCCTTGCGCTCGGCCCGCGATTGGTGTGCCCCAGGCGAGGGAATGTTGAGGTCAACATTATTTCGAGGATTTCGTTCTGTAACTTTGGCAGCTTTCTGCATTGTTAGACGACCCTCCTACTGCGACTGCCATGGTTATGGCTTCAGCCGGCTCAACGGCAATCGTTCCGAGCCGAAAGGGCCGGTACGGAAGTGAGCGACGGATGGCGAATGTAGTCGACCATATCGCTGGATGCGATCGCATAGAAACCATGCTTGTCCGAGGCTATCTGAAACTGGGAGAATAGACTATCCGTTTTGGGCCAGCCCAGGTGCAGTCAAATTGAAGGAACATCGATCGAACTACTTCGAGCACATCATTCGCGACGCTGAATCTTACTCCACACTGCTTGCCGAAGCTAACCTGGAAATTTCTCAACTTCAACCCGGTAGACTGAGCGGTCGCCATGTGCGCCTTAGCCTTTCTGGCGGCCAACTTTCCTATGTCCAAACGAACCTGTCAATTCGCGGTCGAGGCACTTTCCCAGACGTGTGGACACTTTCAGTGGTGTTAGACAGCGCGGGCCCCTCACTTTGGCATGGAAAGGAAGTGAGGGCTGGTTCATTGGTGATCCATCGGCCCAAGGCCGACCACGATGGGGTTTATAGCCCGAATACCAAGGTCGTTTGCCTTAGCATGCGCGATAAGGATTTCGAGAGCTATGTTCATCGGCTTTCTCCCCAGCTCCAAGGCTCACTAAGGCAGGCCTGCTCGGTGTTTGAACCGGCGGCCGATGTGCGCCGGAAGATTGTTCAACGCTTCGCTTCGGGAGCAAACATTATTCAGTCTGATTCGCAAGTTCGAAACTCGTCGCGCGCGGTGGCCAAGTTCGCAGATGAATGGGTGTGCGATTTTCTGGAGGTCGTCGAGCAACAGCTCCCGGCTTGTTCAAAAGAAGGGGAGCACCGGACGGCTGCGATGTTGCGGCGGATCGACGTACGAAAGTCTCTTCTGGACGCCTCTTCGGTGGCTGACCTGTGCCAGGCGTGCGAAGTGCCGCGCAGAACGCTAAACCGGGCATTCCTAAACGCGCTTGGCATGGGCCCGGCCACCTACCTTCGGCGTATCCGGCTCAACGATGTTCGTCGTGCACTTCAACAACACACTAACTCCTCAACGACGGTGACCGATATCGCACTCGGGCTGGGCTTCTGGCACCTCGGCCGATTCGCCGGACAGTACAACGAGCTGTTTGGCGAATCACCCCATGAAACCCTGCGCCGTGCAGAGAAAAGCTTGTGAGGAACTTGAGTCGGCCCCAACCGGGCAAAATGGATCACTGGCCTAACGTCACAAAGCGTCCTCTACGGCAACCCACGACCAGTTTTGATCGTAAACTCAGCTGCCGCAAGGCTTCGCACGGATTCCGCCTGATATGTCCCATTATCGTCTGTGATCCTGGTGATCAGTGGGAGTTCGCGTTCTCGAAAACTCCCCGAGCGGTTAACACGG
>JBAUOG010001020.1:0-6384 GCA_049579625.1 Bryobacteraceae bacterium | reverse complement strand
AGTTAATGATGACCATGTCGATGTCGCCGTCGTTGTCGAAGTCGCCAAACGCGCAGCCCCGGCCACAATGCGGTGCGGCGACGCCGGAGCCGGCCTCTTCGATCAACTCCTCGAATTTTCCGTTACCCAGATTGCGATACACCAGCCTCGGCGTCTTGAGTGGATAAAGCGGCAGCAGCTTTTCGACCTCCGGATAAACGGAGCCCGTAACGACGAAGATGTCCGGCAGGCCGTCGTTATCGAGATCCGCGATGCCGGTTCCCCAACTGATGTAGCGCGTCTCGACGCCGATGCCGGCGCGCAGCGTCACATCGGTGAAAACCCCCTTGCCGTCGTTGCGGTAGAGAACGGCGGTGTCGTCGGAGAAATGCGTCTTGAAGACGTCGAGGTTGCCGTCTAGGTCGACATCGCCGATACCGATGCCCATGCCGGCCTGCTCCATGCCGTCTTCGCTCAGCGCCACGCCGCGTTCGAGGCCCTCTTCCTTGAATGTGCCGTCGTGCTGGTTGCGGAAGAACAGGCTGGGCGTGGAATCGCAAGCGACGTAGAGGTCGGTCCACCCATCGTTGTCGAAGTCGGCGGCCACCGAGGTCATGGAATAAGTGCCGGTGGATTTGGCGATGCCGGAAGACTCGCTGACATCCGTGAAGGTGCCGTCACCATTGTTGCGATACAGGTGGTTCACCGCGGTTTTGAGGCCGCGCGGGCCGCAATTCACCGGAATTCCCTTCCAGTTGCAGCTGGCGTTCTCGCCCGGCTTTGGCAGTTCGTTGAGGACGATGTCCACGTAGTTCGCGACAAACAGGTCGAGGTGGCCGTCGCGATTGTAGTCGATGAAGGTGCAGCCCGATCCCCAGTCGGGCCGGCCGGGGCGAAGCAGGCCCGCCTGCGCCGTCACGTCCGTGAAGGTGCCATTCCCGTTGTTGCGGTACAGGACGTTCTGGCCGTAATAGGTGATGAAGACATCGTCGAAGCCGTCGTTGTTGTAATCGCCGACGGTAACGCTGGAGGCCCAGCCGGTCTTGATGAGCCCGGCCGCCTCAGTAACGTCGGTGAACGTTCCATTGCGGTTGTTCTTATAGAGCCGGTTGGTGGCTCCGGCCGGCGGACTCTCGAGCCGGGTCCCGCACAGCAGGAAGATATCGAGCCAGCCGTCGTTGTCGTAGTCGAGGAAAGCGACGCCGCAACCCACCGTTTCGATGATGTAGTCCTTCTTGTCGGGCGACCCGTAGATGGTCGGAGCGGTCAAGCCCGCCGCGGCGGCGACGTCGGTGAACTTCGCCAGAAACGGAATTCCGGAAGGCTTCCCGCGCGGGGTTGCCTGAACCCCCCGAGATGCGATCCCCTGCGCGACGCTGAGCGACGGGAGAAATGGCACCGCGGTGAGAGCCAGGATTTCACGGCGCGTCAGAATTCTCCGGTTGGGAGGCTTCGAATCCGGATCAGGCATGCTGCTGACTGACTCTCCTAGAGCGGTTGGACGGCCAACGATACATGAGTTGCAATACCTAGTATGGAACGGCCGTTGGTTAGAACTGACCGCGCAGGGCGCTCCGGCGTTGTTCTTCCGGCAAACGCTCAATGGCGTATCGTAACGCGGTTCTAGGCAACGCCGCGTAGTGTTCGGCAAGGAAGGCCAACAGAAGGGGCAGCGAACGCTTTCCCGCTTCTCGTAACATCCAGCCAGTGGCCTTGTGCATCAGATCGTGTTCGTCCTGGAGAAGCAGTTTGGCCACGGCGAACACATCGGCGAGATCACCGCGGCGGATGAAGGCCAAAGTCGAGACCATGGCGATACGGCGTTCCCAGAGGTTGGGCGATTTTGCCAGCCGGAAGAGAACCTTGCGGGAACGAGTCAGCAAATGCTCGCCGACAATGTAGGGGCTCGACGTATCCACCAGATCCCAGTTATTGACGAGCTTGGCGTTCGCCAAATAGAAGTCGAACACGGCGGCACGCGTCAAACGGTCGCCGGCCTGGTATTTGGCGACCAGGATGGTCAATGCGGTGAAACGGTGCTCATGGATCGGCGAGGCGAGCAACTTCTTCACGTCGGTGAGGGGCAGGTGCCGGTAGGGGCGCGCAATCTTACGCTGCACAGGGACCGTCAGGCCGAGGAACTGATCGCCCTCGCCGTACTGGCCGGGGCCGGTCTTGAAGAACCACGCCAGACTGCGCGCCCGTTCGGGGTCGGCTGCGTGGTTCAGCTCAAGCTTGAGATCGCTGAGCTTGAGCGGCTTCGGGACGACGATTGGCTTGGGTTTGACTCGCTTCACGCCTATGATGCTCCTGCGGGCTTGCCAGACCTCTGCCGGCGCTGTGTCCACGAGTGTACCTGGCGCGGCGTGAGCCTGTATTCCTTGGACCGTTCCAGTACCCGTACAACCAGGGGCGAGTGGGGATCGAACCACCAGAGCTTGCCGACCTGTTCGAGCGCCTGAAACGCGGCGTCATAGAGGCTGGTGGCTTCCACCAGCTGTTTGTGTTCTTGCCGGTCCGATCCAGAGAAGACGACTTCGCACCAGGTCACGGCAATAATCTATCATATTCGTCTTTTGTTCGCCTATGAGCGGGGTGGAGGGGTTAGCCTGATCAGCGCTTTGCGGGCTGAAGTTCGGGGAACACCGGCTCGCACTCAGCTGGATGACTCTGTTGCAGTTTTAGGAGCTCGCGGGTTTGGGCAAGAGCTTCGCCGTCAAAGTCGTCCTGCAGATCGTCTGGCCAACGCCCGATCCTGCTGCCCAAGGCCATTGATTTTCCGGCGAGAATCCCGAGCGCGACCGCTCCAACAAACCATGTGAACAGAAAAAGCATGATCTTCAACCACATGAGTCCAGCACCTCAAGAGTGACTGTGCACTAGCCGCTCGACCTCTAATGTCTTGTCGGCAATTGCGAGAAAAACTCTACGGAAATCTTGGATCAGGAGGGAAAAAAGTCGGAAAAGGCTGGCCCCAACGTTCTGGCTCACAACCCGAACACCCTACCTCACTGGTAGAGAAAGCTGTTTTCTTAGACAACCCAGTCTGCGAAAATCGTTTCCTACATGTCTCGAAGCACAGCGATATTTGTTTTGTTCCTGGCCTCCCTGCTCGAAGCGGGGGGCGATGCACTGGTTCGGTCGGCGCTAAAGGGACAGTACCAGTTTGTCGACCGACTGGGTCTGTTTGCTGCAGGCGCCATTGTTCTATTCGGTTACGGCTTGCTGGTGAACGCGCCGCCGTGGGATTTCGGGAAGCTGCTGGGCCTGTATGTTGTCTTCTTCTTCGTCACAGCGCAGCTTCTCTCGTGGCTGGTGTTTGGGCAGCTTCCCACACGGGCCATCTGGTTGGGCGGGGCACTGATAGTCAGCGGTGGCTTGGTGATGACGTTCGCTGAGAAGTGAGAAGAGCTAGGCCGCCGGGTCAGCCGGGGCAAGAAGGGGTTCATCCGCCGTCTTGCCAGCCGTCGTGGGGGCAGATTCCACAAATCCGGGTAACACCAGTGAAGGCAGAATGGTTGAGATGGCGGCATAGACCAATAATCCGCCATAAAGAGAGTCGCTCAGGGCAAATCTGTCCCGCAAGATGCCGGCGATTACCAGCGTGAAGATCAAGGTCGGGGTAAGGGCGACGGCAACCCGAAAGCTACCTTTAAATTCCCGGCCAACGAGAAATCGCGCCTGCAGCCAGACACTGAGCATGCGTAATGGCAACGCAACAATAGCCATGCCGAACCCATACAACAGTGACTCGAGAACCAGCGCGCCGGCCGGAACGCCGAGTCCGCCGTGAAAGAAATAGAACGGGATGAAGAAGGAAGCGAACAGCCGGATGGCGTGCAGGTTCGCTTTCGATGCCAATGAGGCCATGCGTTCGCGGAGCGAGCCGGCCACCAAGCCGGCGACGAATGCGCCGACCAGGTAATAGACTCCCAAAGCTTTGGTGATGACGGCACAGATCAGCCCCACCATCAAGAGAAGCGAGAATTCCGACCCCGCCGCATAGGGAACCACAAATCGTCCCAGCAGCAGAAAGACAAACGGGGTGAGAGCAATGAGGAGAATCAGCGCACCTCCCGAGACCAGCAGGGTTTGTGTCGATCCGGCTTGCGATACGAAGAAGAGGAGCAAAAGCGCCAGAATCTCCCCTGCGATGGCATTCAAAGTTACTTCCGATTGTTCGCCTGCGGAGAGGCCGGAATGGGGGAGCGAATCCAAGATGAAGCCTGCGGAGGGGGTAAACAGGGCGAGCGAAACCAGCGCGGCCGATTGCCAGTCCAGGTGCAAAAAGCGCATGGACAGCCAGGCAAAGCCCGCCAAAACCAACGAACGCACGACGAGGTGCCCGCCTAACCGTAACGCATTTTTGCGGATCTCGGAGAGGTCCACCTCGAGACCGGCGAATAGGAAGAGTGATGCGATGCCGAGCGTCGCCATCGCTTCGACGACGCCATCGTGGACAAGATCCTTCATGAAGATGGCAACGACGATGCCGAAAGCAAAACAGGTTAGAGGCGCAGGTAACCGAAAACGCTGGAGGGCGCGCGGAATGACCAGCAGCACGAATACGATTGCCAGATAGAGGACTGCAGAGGGGGGCTTGTCCATTGCCTTCGCCCAGACCTATTTCGTTTGCGAGAGCGCCCAACGGTCCTGTGCCATCTTGACGGTTTCCACAAACCGGCGCGAACGCTCCGTGAAGAGTTTGTGCAGGCCTTTTTCAATAGACCGGGAGTCGGCAATCGCGGCGCCTACGCCGATGGCGGCCGCGCCGGCATGGAAATACTCCGAACAGGTTTCGAAGTGAATGCCGCCCGAGGCGATGAACTCCACCTCCGGATACTCCATGCGCAAGGCCTTCACGTGGTGTGGGCCTCCGACAAAGTCACAGGGGAAGAGTTTCACGATGCGAGCCCCATGGGCGTAAGCGTTCTGCACTTCTGTAGGCGTCAGCCCGCCCGGCAATATGAGCACCTCGAGTTTACGGGCCAATTCGAGCATTTCAAGGCCCAGGCCTGGCGTGACGATAAACTGTGCTCCGACCGCCACGGCCTGGCTCAGCGTTTCCGGGAGGAGCACGCTCCCGGCGCCCACTATCATGTGACTGCTAACGCCCTTCAACACTGCTTCGAGAGTGTGAATGGCGCCGGGGGAACAGAGGGACACTTCAACGATGGGAATTCCGCCAGCCAGGACGGCCTGTGCCGCCAACACGCCCTTCTTAGGATCCAAAGTGCGGACGGTTGGGATAATGCCGATCTCTTTGATTTTCTGCCACACGTGATCCTGGCTCATAATTCCCCCGGTCTCCATATTCTAAACGAAGCGGTCACTAACGGGCTTGATTAAGAACTCAGGAGTTGGTTCACATGTCGTCATACCACTTGCTGGCTCCGAGACGGATAGCACGCGCGCGGCTCGGAAAGGAGCTGGACGTTGAAGGGAGCGTTTGACAACGATACGTGACCGGGTTTCCGAAACCGCCCACTAAGACTGACGGTCACGGCTTTTTCAGCAACGTCCGGAAGATGACCGCGATTACAATCGGAGCAGCGACAAAATTCCGAAAGAGGATTCAATTATGACGAAAGTTCTGGTCACCGGTTGTTTGCTGCTGATGAGCGTGGGCATCGCCTCCGCACAGCCGCCGCAAATCACGTTTGCCTCGGCGACACCGTTCTCAGCAGGCAACGCCACTTTGCCCGCCGGCATGTATTTTATTAAGCCGGCCGGTGACCCAAACACTTTTCAGTGCGTCGCGACCTCAGGCTCGCCGTCGATCTATTTCGAGGCCGATGAGATGGACCAGACCCCCAGCTCAACCGGTGTCACTTTCATGCAGTACGGCAAGAACATGGTCTTGAAGCAATTCTCGGTGTCGGGAATACAGGAGTTCTACATCACTGCTTCGCTGCCCGAAAAGCAGCAAAAGAAAACCGGCGCCAAGGGGTTCAAGGTCATCATGCAGGCCAAGACCACGCAGTAGTGCGTGGCGCACCCTCGCTGCCGGTACGCGCGGTTCAAGGAGGCCGAGCGGGTTGGTTAGTTGACCCCTTCAGTGCCCTTCCAGTCGAGGACATCTACCAGCTTCCATGGATTCTGGCTGAGGTCTAGCTGCAGTTGTCCTTGTTTATCGATGATCAACTGAGCGGCGGGATAGAGGAGGCCCGTGCTCTTGCTCTTGTCTGTGTCGTTTAAGTCGAATTCGCCCGCTGTCAGGTTAAACGACTGGGACTGCGTGTCGAAGAACGCTTCGCCGAAACGGATTTGACGGTTCGTGACGAATCGGATCTTACGTCCCGTTGGGGTCGGAATCTGCTTGATGAAGCTACAGTCATAGCCGTGGGTGCCCGTAATGGAAATGTGGCCTACCGCCTTCATCTTCGTCAAGGCATTGACCAGACC
>JBAUOG010001019.1:0-1527 GCA_049579625.1 Bryobacteraceae bacterium | reverse complement strand
TTATCAACGCCGCCCTTTCGCTTTATCCCTATCTTTCAACGCGGCCTTATCGCGAGTCTTCCACGAGAATGGGGCCGTTTCGAGGGCAATGGGCACAGAATGGGCACAATTTCCTGTGCCTATCTTTCAGCAGGAATTCGCTCCACTCTACTCGCACCTTTGGAAGCCTCTCTCGTTTACAGCATGACTTTCGGGCTCGGTGGTTCTCGCGACTCGTTAGGGAGAAATCTCTCACTCGCTTTTGATAGAAACAAGCCCAAAACTAGCCGACTCTTTCAGCGCTCGGCGAGCGCTACCTACGGTCTAGGCAAAGCGCATTTCTCCCTTCAAAATTTTGAAGTACCCTTGCCGGCACGTAGTGTTTTCGCACGACCAATTTCTCGGTTGGCTATGCAGGAAAAGGAACTGCGGTCGCGCAACCTACGGACTGCTTCAAAGCCAATAGCGAAGCCCGGACGCACGCTCCGTCGATCGTGTAAATCCGCTTCTTGGAACAGTGCCGCGCACCGTCGTTTCGGTCGGCTTCCCTACGAAACCCTATTTCGAGGAGGTTCCTAGAGACAGCACTCGTGCGGGCCAGGGGCGCGCTTCCCACTTCTGCAATTTCACTTGGATTTGTTCTTAACCGAAAGGAGTTAATTTGCATGACACGATGGAAGACTTTGCTCGCGCACCTCCGCGTCGCGAGCGTTGTGTTGGTGTCAAAGCCGGGCGCCCGGTTGGCGTTACTGACGCTGGTCGCAACCCTGGCGTGTTGGGCCCAGGGGGACCCATTTTCTAGTTTGGGCGCGGCGGCCCAAACGATTTCCGTCGGGCAGTTCACGACGGGCTTAATCGAACTCGCCATCGTCGTCGGGGGACTTCTGCTTGCGTTTAGCGGGCGGGTGCTCGGCGGCGTTCTGATCGCAATCATCGGCGGCGGCATGCTCGCGCTCTCTGCCGCCAAGTGGGAAGGCTGGATTCAAGGGCTTTAGCCAATGACGACCACGCCCACCTACCGGTCGATCAACCTGACAGCGACCCTGCTCGGG
Source organism: Bryobacteraceae bacterium (assembly GCA_049579625.1). Taxonomy (GTDB): domain Bacteria; phylum Acidobacteriota; class Terriglobia; order Bryobacterales; family Bryobacteraceae; genus CAJCIT01. The sequence continues at coordinate 496 of JBAUOG010001019.1, read as the reverse complement.
ATCGACCGCCGGTTGTGCATCGTCATTCTGATCGCCGTGTTCCTGGCCTTTCGCCATTTTACGTTTCTGTCAGCTGTGGTCGTATTCGGTCTTTTGTGGAGTGCGGCCTACTGGCTCACGAAATACGACCCGGAACTGGTCGTGATCGCTCCGAAAGCTCTCATGCAACGGGGCCTCTACGACCCCGGCAAAACAACAAAAAAGAAAGGAGGCCCTTTACTATGAGTTCCCGCAGATCGTCGGGTTTGCTTCAGGATGCTGGCGCATGCGCCGACGAAATCGCACTCTTGCGATTCCTAGATGACATCACGTTTGAAACCAAACTCGGCGACCTCGGGATGATTTTGTCGCTTACCGGCATTGATCCAGACTGCCGGACCGACGAGGTATTGACGGCGTTCACACGGCGCTACGAATCGGCGATGCGGCTGTTTGACGACCGCTTTCGCCTGTATTCCTACGTTGTCAAGCGCTCCGGGGCGATACCGCCATACCG
>JBAUOG010001018.1:0-1519 GCA_049579625.1 Bryobacteraceae bacterium | reverse complement strand
GATACAGATCGTACCGGCAGCGGCGTCGGTGACGGTGACCTCTGCCGTGATGGCCACTGGCTTGCCGCCGCTGTCGACCAGAGCCCACTGCAAGGCCGCTCCGGCCAGGCCGACGGAATGTCCCGGTCACTGTTGAAATAGGGAGGCAGGCGTCGATCGCCTCAGGCCACTAGGCTTGAGGTTGCGAATCGCAAACCGAGAGCGAGGAGATCGACGCCATGACGAAGCATATCGAACTGAAGGCGGTGAACCAAGGAACGGCGCTGGCGACAGGCACGCTGGCGTTGCCGCCTTTGGTGATCGAGGGACTTGAGGAGTTCAAAGGTAGCTTCGACCGGTTGTGCCTGCAGGCTGGGACTGCGGTGATTGAAGCGATGCTTGCGGCTGATGCGGACCAGCTTTGTGGCAAGCGCTACCAACGTCACGCTGGGCGGCGAGGCCATCGCTGGGGCATGACCGACAGCGAGGTTGGCTGGCATGGTGGCAAGGCGGCGATCCGTCGGCCCCGGGTGCGTCAGCGCGGCGGTGCCGAACTGGAGCTTCCCAGCTGGACGGCGATCCAGAAGGCGGAGCTTCTGTCGCGTTGGGCGTTCAACCAGATGCTGATCGGTGTGGCGACGCGCAAGTACGCGCGGTCGGTACGGCTGCCGGACGGTGATCTGGCCGGTCAGGCCAGACGTGCCACGACGAAGTCCTCGGTATCGCGGCGGTTTGTGGCACTGAGCACGGCAAAGCTGAAGGAATGGCTGGCAGCCGATCTGTCGCCGCTCGACCTGCTGGTGATCCAGATTGACGGGCTGCGTGTCGGTGACCACGTTCTGTTGGCTGCGATCGGCATCGACGGGGCTGGCGACAAACACGTGCTGGCAGTGGCCTTGGGGGCGACGGAGAACGCCGCAGTAGTCAAGACGTTGCTGGCCGACCTGATCGAGCGCGGGTTGCGACCGGATATCGCCCGTTTGTTCATCGTCGATGGCGCCAAGGCGCTGAGCCGGGCCGTACGCGACACCTTTGGGGACTTCGCTCTGATCCAGCGCTGCCAGGTGCACAAGGGACGCAATATCGTCGAGCGGCTCGACCGGTCGCTGCATGCCGGAGTCAAGAAGGTACTGCGTCAGGCTTGGGACAGTGCGACCGCCGAGCAAGCTGAGCGGGTTCTCAGGAACCTGGCGCGTCGGCTCGATCATAATGCCCCTGGCGTCTCGGCTTCGATTCTCGAAGGACTGGACGAAATGCTCACCGTGATCCGCATCGGCCTGCCTGATCAGCTGCGGCGCTCGCTTGGCTGCACCAATGTGATCGAGAGTCTGATGGCCGTGCTGCGGACGGTCTGCCGCAACGTCAAACGCTGGCGCGACGCACGCATGGCGCTGCGATGGACTGGAACCGCAATGCTGGAGGCCGAGAAAAGCTTCCGCCGTTTGAAGGCTTACAAGCAACTCCCGATTTTGAGAGCCGCGTTGCTGCGCCATCAACAAATGCTGCTGGATAACCAACCCGTTGGCAGAAAAGACCTGGC
>JBAUOG010001017.1:0-8495 GCA_049579625.1 Bryobacteraceae bacterium | reverse complement strand
GACCGAGCGCGTGACAACGGAACTAGCTAGCGCGGCGCTGGGGCAGCCCGAAGTCGTGAACCTCCAGACCTACGCAGGAACCGCTTCGCCTTACAACTTCAACGGATTGGTACGTCACTACTACCTGCGGCGCGGGGCGAACCACGCCGACATTCAGATCAATCTTCTTTCGAAGAAAGACCGCGACCTGCAGAGCCACGCCATTGCGAAACAAATGCGCCAGCGGCTCCTTCCCATCGCGCAGAAGTACGACGCTCGCATCAAAGTGGCGGAGGTGCCGCCCGGGCCACCGGTGCTCGAGACGCTGGTGGCGGAAGTCTACGGCCCTTCCACCGAGAACCGCATTGCGCTGGCGAAGCAGATTCGGGATCTATGGCGGCGCACGGACGGTGTAGTGGATGTCGATTGGTACGTGGAAGACGATCAGCCGAAGTATCGGTTCGTCGTGGATCGCGAGAAAGCCGGGCTGGCAGGCATTTCGCAGGAGGAGATCGCCCGGACGGTACAGGCGGCCGCGGGGGGACTGCAGGCGGGGCTGCTGCATGTGGATTCCGAGAAAGAAGACATTCCGCTCACCATGCGGCTGGATCGGGCAGCCCGCTCCGATCTGCGGCAACTGGAAGCATTGAAAGTGGCTACGCCGTCCGGCCAGCTGGTTGCGTTGGGAGAGCTTGTCCGGGTCGAGAAGACCCTGGAGGACAAGAGCATCTATCACAAAAACCTGATGCCGGTGACATATGTGACCGGCGACGTGGCGGGAAAGATGGAGAGCCCGGTTTACGCGATCCTCGCGCTTGGTCCGGAGATGAACAAGATCCGTGCACCGGGCGGATACGTGATCGAACAGCACACCTCGTCGCTGCCCGAGGATAGCGACCACTACTCAATGAAGTGGGACGGCGAGTGGCACATCACCTACGAGGTGTTTCGTGACTTAGGATTTGCCTTCGCGGTGGTTCTGGTGCTGATCTACGCGCTGGTAGTGGGTTGGTTTCAGTCCTTCACAACGCCGCTTGTGATTATGATCGCGATTCCGTTCTCGCTGGTAGGCATTCTGCCCGCGCACGGCCTGCTGCACGCGTTTTTCACCGCAACTTCGATGATCGGGTTCATTGCCGGTGCCGGCATTGTGGTACGGAACTCGATTATTCTTGTCGACTTCATTGAACTGCGCCTGCAACAGGGGATGCCGCTGGATGAGGCGGTGATCGACGCGGGAGCGGTTCGGTTCCGTCCCATGATGCTGACCGCGGCCGCGGTCGTGGTGGGGGCCGCGGTGATCCTGTTTGACCCGATATTCCAAGGTTTGGCGATCGCCCTGATGGCTGGCGAGGTCGCATCCCTGGCACTCTCGCGCATGACGGTTCCTATCGTTTACTTCATGGTTCACAAAGAAAGGAAACACCGATGACTGTAGAACGTACTCTTCGATTGATTGCGGGGGCCTTCGTTATGTTGAGCCTTGCGCTGGGTTACTGGGTGCACCCGGCTTGGTTCCTGTTCACAGCTTTTGTTGGCTTGAACTTGTTCCAATCCGGATTCACGAACTGGTGCCCGATGATGACGATTTTGCGGCGAGCGGGCGTTGGATCGGCGGGGCGTTAGAAGTCGCTGGTTCTCGTCACGACGCTTTCCGGCAGGCACTAAGAAGCTTGTCACGGATTGCGCTGAATTGTCTCTATAGGATTATATGGATTCATCGGCTCAAGGGCCGCTGCAACCTTCGCCACCCGGTGTGGAACTCGGGGAGGTGCCATCGCAGGCGACACAGGCGGAATTGCGGAGCAACAATGAGCGCCTCAAGTTTCTGCTGGAGCTGAACAACGCTATCATCTCTAATCTTGAGCTGCGCGATCTCCTGCGGGCCATCACGGTGAGCGTTCGCCACGTGTTGAAATGCGAGTCGGTGGGCGTGGCGCTGCCGGACCCGAATGACCAGCGGCTCCGCATTCACGCAGTTGATTTTCCGGAAGGTAGAGGCCTCATTCGCGAAGAAGGCAAAGTCCCAACTGCTGAGGGACCAACCAACCGGGTCTTTCGAAGCGGTGAACCCATTGCCCTCGACGCACGGGCATTGGCTGCCTTGGACAGCAACAACCTCGCCGTGGCGGAGGGCTTTCAGGCCCTGTGTGACGTTCCATTAGTCAGCCGGAACCACACCCTGGGTGTCTTATGCTTGGGCAGGCTTCACGATAACCCGTTCACCAAGGATGAAGTCGACTTTGTCCGTCAGGTGGCAGGCCAAGTTGCCATCGCAGTGGAGAATGCCTTGGCCTACCGGCAGATTGCCGAACTCAAAGACAAGCTGGCACAGGAGAAGCTGTACCTGGAAGACGAAATTCGCAGCGAGATGAATTTCGATTCCATGGTTGGACGAAGTGCGGGGCTGCGGAAGTTGCTGCAACAAGTCGAAACCGTAGCGCCCACCGATTCGACGGTGCTCATCTATGGCGAAACCGGGGTGGGTAAGGAGTTGGTTGCCCGGGCCATCCACAAACTGAACTCACGCAACAAGAACGCGTTTGTCAAACTGAACTGTGCGGCCATTCCGACCGGCCTGCTGGAAAGCGAGATGTTCGGGCACGAAAAGGGCGCCTTCACGGGCGCGGTATCGCAGCGTATTGGCCGCTTCGAGCTAGCCAGCCAGGGGACGGTTTTTCTGGACGAAATCGGGGAGATTCCACTGGAGCTTCAGCCGAAGCTGCTGCGCGTTCTACAGGAACGGGAGTTCGAGCGTCTAGGCAGTTCCCGGACGCTTCGCACGGACGCTCGTTTAATCGCCTCGACCAATCGGGATCTGGCCGCCATGGTGAAGGAACAGAAGTTTCGAATGGACCTCTACTACCGTTTGGAGGTCTTTCCCATCTATGTACCGCCGCTCCGCGAGCGACAGGAAGACATTCCTCTTCTGGTTCGTCACTTCGTGCAGCAGTTTGGCAGAAGGATGAACAAGACCATCGATACGATTCCTTCGGAAAGCATGAGTGCGTTGCTGCGCTATCCATGGCCGGGCAACATCCGCGAGCTGCAAAACCTGATCGAGCGCGCCGTGATTCTATCCGCCGGACCGACTCTGACAGTGCCGCTCCCGGGCCTACACACTCAAACGGTCTCCAGTGTCATCAGCAAACAAGAGACTCTGGAGGCGGTCGAACGGCGGACGATCTTGGACGCGCTCAAGGCTACCGGTGGGGTAGTAAGCGGGCCTCGCGGGGCGGCTGCCGTGCTCGGTCTGAAGCGAAGCACGCTTCAGTTCCGGATGGACAAACTCGGAATCCGCAGGTCGCGTACCCCCGGGAACGGCTTATAGCCGGACTCGAATAACTTCCGCGCTCAAGACAGTTGCCGTGAGAAAAAGCGGATGCCTCTCGACCGCTGCGTAGTGGCAATGGATCGCTTTCGAAGAGAATCACAAAAGCCCGTGCTGCCAACATGCCGGCAGCCTGCCAGCCGGCTGGCAGCATCGGCCGGGAACTGAATGTCGGCTGGTGTGTAACTGCCTTTTATTCCAACCACATCCGGAACCGCGCATTCCGGCCTGACGAGTGCCTTTAAGTGTAGCGAGCTTCACGCACGGGAGGGAAAATGAAAACCGTGAATTTGGCACTTGTATTCGCGCTACTGGCAGGCGGACTTCCTAGACTGGCGAACGCCGTTGAACTCCAGCCCGACACACTAAAGGCGTGGGACGAGTATGTTCGGAACGCCGACTCACGCTTGCAGGCGCGGCTGGATGGTCAACAGGCGTTCTTGTGGACGGACGAGGAGTCGGACCGGAGTTTACGGCTACGGCGGGGTGAGATTCTAGTTGCGCCAGTGTCCGGACGGGGAACGCAGAGCGTAGCGAACGGCCTGATCCACGACTGGATTGGGGCAACGTTCATTCCCGACGCCACAATCAAAGATCTGCTAGCCGTGGTTCACGACTACGACAGGTACAAAGAGTTCTATAAACCGGTCGTCGCCGAGTCGAAGGTGCTGGCTTGTTCGGAGACGGATCAGAGATTCTCTATGGTCTGGCAGCACCGGATCCTTTTCATCAACGCTTCCGTTGAGGGACAGTACCAAGCTCGCGACTTCGCGGTGGACGAGCGGCGCGGATACAACATTGCAAATACATCGGAGATCAGGGAAATCGAAGCCTACCGGCAGAACGGTGAGCACCTGCTGCCGCCGAGTCAGGGCAACGGTTTCATCTGGCGGCTCCATAGCATCGCCAGATTTGAGGAGCGCGACGGAGGAGTCTATCTCGAACTGGAGGCTATCGTCCTGAGCCGCGACATCCCTGCGTCGCTCCGCCGAATGGTGAGTCCAGTGGTTAACCATCTCTCGATCAATTCGCTCACAACATCGCTCCGCCAGACGCGCGATGCGATCGAATCGCGGGCCCGAACGCCGGAACGGGTGGCCTCCTGTACGCCTAGTAGCCACAAGCAAGGGAATGGGCAGTTGGCTGGAGGGGAATAGTGCGGATCTCCTCGGAAGCGAGGGGGAGTATGATAGCGCTTTATGGACTTGCTCGCGGTCCGACACACGAACAACGTGCCTGTCAACGATCAGCGAGTGGCGCATATGGCTTGGCTATCCAAGCAAGACCAAGCGGAGAGTAGGACGCCATGGATGCGTTAGTTCTGCATCGGATCCAGTTTGCCTTCACGGTTTCATTTCACTATCTTTTTCCGCAATTGACCATGGGGTTGGGGCTGCTGATTGTGGTGCTGAAAACCCTGGCTCTCAAGAAGAACGACGAGGTCTACCACGACAGCGCACGATTTTGGGCGCGCATTTTCGGCGTGAACTTCCTGATCGGGGTCGTGACGGGCATCCCGATGGAGTTTCAGTTCGGCACGAACTGGTCCCAGTTCTCGCGGGTAGCCGGCGGGGTCATCGGGCAACCGCTCGCTATGGAAGGCATGTTTTCCTTTTTTCTGGAATCGGCTTTTCTCGGGCTGTTCTTGTTCGGAGAGAAGCGACTTTCCAAGTGGGGCCATTGGTGGGCCGCGTTCCTGGTGTTTGCGGGTTCCTGGCTTTCCGGATTCTTCATCATCGTGACGGATGCCTGGATGCAACATCCCGTGGCGTATACCTTGTCACGTGATGGCCGCTTTGAATTGACCAGCTTCACGGGACTTCTGCTGAATAAGTGGGCGCTTCTGCAATACGCTCACAACATGAGCGGCGCCGTGGTGACTGCGGCGTTCGTCATGTCGGCGACCGGCGCGTTCTATTTGCTGGAAGACCGCTTTGTCGAATATGGGCGGGTTTTCGTTCGCGTCGGCGTGACGGCGGGGTTGATTTTCACGGTCCTGCAGATCTTCCCTACGGGTGATTTGCAAGGCAAGTACGTGGCGAGGCACCAACCTGCCAGCATGGCCGGGATGGAGGGCCTCTTCAAGTCCGAAGTCGGGGCACCGATCGTGCTGATGGGGCAGCCGAATGTGGCAACCCAGACCATCGATAATCCGATCGCCGTGAACGGCGTGTTGAGCTTTCTGATCTATGGCACCACCCGGGACGAGGTGAAGGGGCTGGACCAGTTCCCGAAAGAAAACTGGCCTACCAATATCCCGCTGCTGTATTACTGCTACCACATCATGGCGGGGCTGGGGACGTGGTTTGTCCTTTTGATGACCGTGTCGGCGCTGCTGCTGTGGCGAGGCCGGCTGTTCAACACGACCTGGGCGCTTTGGCCCCTGATGTTGAGTTTTCCATTGCCCTACATCGCGAACATCGCGGGGTGGGTGACGGCGGAGATTGGAAGGCAGCCGTGGCTGGTGTACGGACTGTTGCGGACGGAGAACGGCTCGTCGAAATACGTCTCGGCCGGGAACACCCTGTTCACGCTGCTTGGGTTCATGGGCTTGTACGCAGTGCTCTCAGTGTTGTTCATTCTGCTGGTGTATCGCGAAATCGATAAAGGTCCGAAGCCCGGACCGGAAGTGGAGAGCGGCACGTTAGTGTCCGCGGCATAATGGGCGCGATCTGGTTCTGGATAGTGGCCGCAATGCTTGCCACCTATGTGGTATTCGACGGCTTCGACATTGGAGCTGGGATCATCTATCTGCTCGTCGCGAGATCGGATGAGGACCGGCAGATGATACTGCGCAGCATCGGGCCTGTGTGGGATGGGAACGAGGTGTGGCTGCTGGCGGGCGGCGGCACGCTCTATTTCGCCTTCCCTCTGCTTTACGCTTCGGCTTTCAGCGGGTTTTATCTTCCCTTGATGATTGTTTTGTGGCTGCTGGTTTTGCGGGCGTTGGGGATCGAACTGCGGACGCACATCAATATGCGAGTGTGGCGCGGGTTCTTCGACGCCTGCTTCGCCGTCGCAAGCATACTGCTGGCGATCTTCTATGGAGCGGCGCTGGCGAATGTGATCCGGGGCGTGCCTCTGGGCGAGGACGGCTACTTTTTCCTGCCACTCTGGACGGATTGGCAAGTGGGGCCGAATCCGGGAATTCTGGATTGGTACACGGTGATCGGGGGATTAGTGGCGTTGGTGGCGCTTGCCATTCATGGATGTCTCTATGTCGCTTTGAAAACGGAAGGCGGATTGCATAAACGCGCAGCCGGGCTGGCGCGCGGGTTGTGGCCGGTCTTGGTCCTTATCACGATTGTCAGTCTCGTCGCGACGGCAGTGGCGCGGCCTTCCACGTTGGAAAACTACATGCGCTATCCGGTGGCCTTCGCAATTCCGGTGGTGGTAGTGGGGTCCCTGGGGGGCGTGATTTGGTTTTGCCGGAGCGGGCAATTGAAGACAGCGTTTCTGTGCTCTTGTGCTTACCTGGTTTTCATGATGGTAGGGGCAGCGGCCGGAGTGTACCCGACGCTGCTATCTTCCAGCACGGATCCCGCTCGTGACATCACAGTCGCGAGAGCCCTATCAGGTCAGTATGCCCTGTCCGTAGGGCTGATCTGGTGGACGCTCGGAGCCGTGATCGCCATCGGATATTTTGTGTTCGTGTACCGGATGTTTGCCGGTAAGGTAAGCACGACGCCGGGCCACGGGCATTAGCCGTGCCCCGTCGCGATCACCGCTCAGCCAAAACGCGATGCCAGGAAGACCTCCGGATCGCTGACAAGTAGCGGGCTTCTGGCCTTGAACGGGACTTCATTCTGGCCTCCGTAATTCAAGATGCAGATTCTAAGGCTTGGGGACAGGTCTGCGCTCATCTTCCCCAGCCGCCACAGGAGGATTCTTTTGATGTCGAGACTCGACACCACAGGAATTCATTCAAGTGGGCTTGATTGATCTCGACGCGCGACTGGTTATCGGCGGAGACGACCAGGGTTGTTTCGGGCGACTTGGCGTAGTCGCGAGCCCTCTCGGCGAAGCGATCGCGCCGATGCTCGACTTCGTGGATGCGCCCCTGGCTTTCAAAGAGTTCCAACGCGCCCCTGACGTTGCCGTCTGCCAAATGCTTGACGGCGGCCAGCAGCTGGGGATTGTTCTGCTGACGCACAATGTGGTTCAAGTGATGCGTGGTCATGCCTACGGTTTGCAGTTGGTCGAAGAATTCGTCGAGGAAATAGAGGCGGGGCTTCTCCTGCTGGACCGGCTCACGCCGCAGGTGTCGCTGCAAGGTTTCGGATTCGACGCCTGCCTCGCGAAGGGCCTTGGTCGCCCCGGAGGTCGGAGCCAGGCCACGGGACTCGTAGCCGTGGGTTTCAGCCAGCTCCCGGATCAAACGAAGTCGCCGTCTCGCCTCGGTTGGCTCACGCTGTTTGAGCCGTATTTCACGACGGCACCAAAGTGCTCTCCAAACTGGACCGAACCTCCGTATCCACTGGCGCCGCCGCTTCCATCGGTCGGCACCATGTTCAAAAGGGATAGCCAGGGCGTGCCTCCGGTATCCAGTTTGAACACAACAACGTCTTTGCTCGCGTTATTTAGAAGCCGAATACGCGGTGACGGGCCAAGTTTCATGTTTAGGGGACAGAAGGGTAAGCCTTCGCCTCATAGTTGAACTGCAACGCCATTTTTTCATCAGCAGCTTCAGCCCATAAACTCCCGTTCTCGATCATCACGCTGGATCTATTCAACCGCGTGGTCTTGTCAGGACATCTCTAACTTCTTGGAGCAGTTCGGCCACGCTGTATGGCCTTGGGAAGACCTCGAATTCACGGTGCGCCAACCGATTTCGAAGCCGGTCGTCGTCAAGAAGGCCTCCGAGAATTAGGACCCTCATTTTCGCGCATTTCGTACGCAGATACACTGCAGCATCGTACCCCGGCAAGTTCTGAACATAGGTGCGAGTTATCAACAGATCAGGCGTACACTCCTTCAACCGGTCTACCGCTTGCCCTAGGTCGCCGGTGGCCAGGACGGTGTACCCTTGGTTCTCCAGTGTCTCCTTGAGAACCGAACGTACAACCGGATCAGAGACCAAGAGGAGGATCGTCGTCAGGGAGTAGTCCGCCACGGTTGTTCCTTTCTCAAATTACATCATGAACCGGAACCTTGCTTTCAGGCTACTTATTTCATGCTTCGTGGT
>JBAUOG010001016.1:0-2858 GCA_049579625.1 Bryobacteraceae bacterium | reverse complement strand
GGCCACGTGGGCGTCGGAAATGTGGGAGAGAATCTGCCAGCTCTGGAACAGAAGATTGTTCGAAGTGCGATCGATGGCCGCACGGACGCCGGTCATGGTCGCCAACTGCGACAACACCATCATGGCGCCGATGCCGCAGGAGAAGCCGGTCACAACGGGCTGAGGCACCTTCTGGATATGTCGGCCGAGACGCAGCAGCGAGAAGGCCATCATGAAAACGGAAGCGACAATGCAGACCTTGGCAGCGCCACCGAGTCCCTGCAACTGTACGGCGTGTGCGATGAACGGCACCGTGGCGCTAGCCGTTCCGCCGATCAGTACCGGGTTTCTGCCGAGAAGCGCGGTAATGGGAGCGCTAACGATGGAGGTGACCAACCCCAACACGGGAGGCAGTCCCATCATGGTGGCCATGGCCAAGCCGTAAGGAATTGCAATCAGCGCCGCTATGAACCCGCCAAATAAGTCGCCGGAAAGCGAGCGCCATGAATAGCTAAAAACGGGAAAGCTCAACTCTAACCTCTGCTCCGGATCACCAGGGAGAAGAACAATAGGAGGGCCTAAACGGACTGGTTGAGGTCCAGGCGGCGGGCACTGCCCACCGCGATTAAAGCCACGGGCGGAACGCTTTCGCCTCCGCCCGTCTGAACCGCGATTAAGCGTTATAGCACTTCAGAGTGGCTGCTTGGAACTTGTCCATTTCTTCCTTGGTGCCAACGGTGACGCGGGCCCATGTCGGCCAGACCGGCCAGACGCGCCCGATGAAGACTTTTTCGCCCTGCATGGCCTTGACGAACTGCATGCCAGGCCGCTTGGTGTCCATCATGAAGCAGTTGCTGACAGAGGGAACGAACGCGATGTTGTTTTTCGTGAGGAATGCAAATGTCTCTTCACGCACATCCGCCATCTTCTTCTTGCGCTCTGCCACCAGGGTTTTCACCTTCAGGCTGGTATCGGCTCCGGCCATACCCGTAATCGGCATCATCTCGTAGCCGTAACCGCGGACCTTTTCGAGCAGATCGGGACGCCCGATGGCGGCCCCGGCGCGCAAGCCGGCCATGCCGTAGAGCTTGGAGAACGTGCGCAGTATGATCAGTTCCTTGTCTTGTGCCACCAGATCTGTACAGGGCGTGGCGTCACTGAAGTGGATGTAGGCTTCGTCGAGCAGAAGAATCGAGCCGGCGGGCTTGTTGGCAAGCGCCCATTCGATATCGGCCCGGGAAGTTAGTGTCCCGGTAGGATTATTAGGATTGCAGATATAAATGACACCTGCATTCGGGTCGGCAGCAACCATCGCTTGGACGTCGTGCGAGCCGTCCTTGCGGAGGGGAATCTTATACGTCTTTGCGCCAATGAACTCGGCGGCTCGGCCACCCGCCTCGTAGCCTGGGTCGCCAACCACAAAGCCCTTCTTCGGTGAGCAGAACGCAATGACGGTGTTGTTGAGCGGCAGGCTGGAGCCCGCGTAGGGCATCACGTACGATGGCTTCACACTGGAGACTTCAGCCAGCGTGTTGCTCATGCCCTCGGTAATGTCGTAGTTATAACGGCCGCCTTTTTTGACCACGCTGTTGATAGCGTCAACGGCCTCGGGACAGGGTCCCATGGGGTTTTCATTCGCGTTGATCAAGACCGCGCCTGGCGGGATGTTTCGCACACGGGAAAGCTGCGCCAGCGCCGGTTCGTTGTAGAACGGAAGTGCGGCGCCGGCCGTTACCATCGTGGCCAGGCGTCCAAAATTGCGCCGCGAAAAGCCACGCTTCAAAAAGTCCGCCGTCTGCTCGGCGGTGAAAATTGGTGACATTAATCTCTCCTGTTGCTCAGTAGTCGAAGGCCTAAACCGAGGCGGCGGTGGTGAGCCGCCGCCCAAAATTTCTGGACTTTAGTCTTAGGCGCTATTATAGACGCCTAAGTTACGAGTTTAGAACGAAAATCTCAGGGCCAGCTGGAGCTGCCTCGAGAAGTTCGATTGGGTGTTGACAACACCGAAGGTGCTGCTGGACAGATTTGTGTCAGGCGAAGCGAATAGCGGCGAGTTCAACGCATTCAAGGCCTCGAAACGGAACTGGGCCTGGAAGCGTTCTTTAATCGCGACTGTCTTAAAGAGAGACATATCCCAGTTTTTCTGTCCCGGGCCGCGCAACGGGATGGTCCGGCTGAGATTGCCAAACGTGCCCTGTGGGGCGGCCGAAAACGCGGCCGTGTTGAAGTAGTTGTAGATCTTGCTCTCCACACTGCCGCTCACCGAGGGGTTGATACCGGCGACGTAATTTGGACGCTGCGCGCCGTAGCCGTACTGGCTGTTCGAATCATTCTGGTAGATCTGCAACGGGAATCCGGTCTGATAGACGGCTACGGCGTTGTAAGTCCAGCCGCCGAAGACGTAATCCATCCATTTGCTGCTATTCAGGTAGGGTTTGCCGGCCCCGAAAGGCAGCGTATAGCTGATGGCCGTGGCCCAACGAATGGGAGAGTTGACGTTGGACAAAGCGTACTCAGCAGCCATGTTGTACGGGTTTTGAGGGTATCCCTGCGCGCCGCCGTTTAGTGAGTTGCCAGGGCCGCCGCTGCTTTCATCCTGGTTCTTCGACCACGTCAGTGTGCTCAGGAACGTGAGTCCCTGGCTCAGCCGCTTCTGCACTTTCACCACCATGGAGTTGTATTTTCCACGGTTCTCATCGCTGAAGATCTCGTTGATATTGCCGTATGCGGAAAACGGCAATTCAAGGAAGTATCTCGGAACCGTAGCCTGAGCCAACGTGCCAACGGTGATGTGGCCGAAGTACGGATTCGGTACCGACTGGTTTAGATACGTCGTGCCCTGTGAGAGCAAGCTTGGGTTCAACGCGTTAATGTTGATC